>DASQYN010000648.1:0-5409 GCA_035639215.1 Burkholderiales bacterium | reverse complement strand
GGCGTGCTTTCCTGGATGATCAAGCAGGGAAAGTTCGGCCCGGTCGACTGAGGTTGGCGGAGAGAGTGGGATTCGAACCCACGAAGCGCTATTAACGCTTACACGCTTTCCAAGCGTGCGCCTTCAGCCGCTCGGCCATCTCTCCGCAGGCCGCTGATTCTAGCTTCAGGGAAAAAAAAAAGCCCGCCTGCGGGCGGGCTTTATCGCGCCGCGTCCGGCTCAGGGCATCATGTGCCGATAGGTGCGGATGTCGCGGTCCTTGGTCTCGCTGAGGAAAATGCTGCCGATGACGAGCGACATCACCGCGACCACGATCGGATACCACAGGCCGTAGTAAATGTCGCCGGTCGCGGCGACGAGCGCCGTCGCGGTAAGGGGCAGCATGCCGCCGAACCAGCCGTTGCCGATGTGATAGGGCAGCGACATCGAGGTGTACCGGATCTCGGTCGGGAAGAGCTCCACCAGGAAGGCGGCGATCGGCCCGTAGACCATGGTCACGTAGATGACCATGATCACGAGCAGCACTTCGGTCATGAACCAGTTGATCTGGCTCTTGGCCGCGCTCGTCGGGGCGCCTGCCTGCTTTAACGTCGCGCCGAGCGTCTTCTCGTCCCAGCCTTCGATCTTCGTCGTGCCGATGGTCGTGACCACCTTGCCGTCCGTGGGGACGGACTTGAACGACAGGCCCTGCTTGGTCAGATAGTCCTTGACCCGGTCGCACTCCGAGAACTTGCTCCACGGGCCGACGAACAGGTGGAAGCTGCAGTCGTTCGGATTCGCGGCGACCGTGATCGGCGTCTTCTCCGAGAACTGCTCGAGCGCCGGGTTCACGAAGTGCGTCAGGCCGTGGAACAGCGGGAAATAGGTCACCGCGGCGATCAGGCAGCCGGCCATGATGATCTTCAGCCGGCCGATCCGGTCGGAGAGCCAGCCGAAAAGAATGAAGCACGGCGTGCCGATGAGCAGCGACAGACCGATCAGCGTGTAGGCGGAGACGTAATCGAGCTTGAGCGTGATCGTCAGGAAGAACAGCGCGTAGAACTGCCCCGTGTACCAGACGACGCCCTGCCCCGCCGTGGCGCCCAGGAGCGCGAGCAGCACGTACTTGTTGTTGGGATACTTGAAGAAGCTGTCGGTCAGCGGCGACTTCGATCCCTTGCCCTCGGCCTTCATCTGCTGGAAGACCGGCGACTCGGAGAGCTTGAGCCGGATGTACACGGAGAAAGCGAGCAGGATCAGCGAGACCCAGAACGGAATTCGCCAGCCCCACTCCGCGAAATCCTTCGCGCTCATGTTGCTGCGGGAGAGCCAGATCACGAGCAGCGACAGGAACAGGCCCAGCGTGGCCGTGGTCTGGATCCAGCTGGTGTCGTAGCCGCGGCGGTTGTGCGGCGCATGCTCGGCGACGTAGGTCGCCGCGCCGCCGTACTCGCCGCCGAGCGCCAGGCCCTGCACCAGCCGCAGCGTCACCATCAGGATCGGCGCGAGCCAGCCCACCGAGGCGAAGGTCGGCAGCAAGCCGACGAGGAACGTCGAGCCGCCCATGAAGACGATGGTGATAAGAAAGGTGTACTTGCGGCCGACCAGGTCGCCGATGCGGCCGAACACGAGCGCGCCGAAAGGCCGCACCAGGAAGCCGGCGGCGTAGGCGGCGAACGCCGAGAGAAGCGCAGCGGTCTGGTTACCCGGAGGAAAGAAGAGCGCGGCGAAGAAAGGCGCGAGCACCGCGTAGAGATAGAAGTCGTACCACTCGAAGACCGTGCCCAGCGACGAGGCAAAGATGACGCGCTTCTCGTCGCCGCTGAAAGTCGCCTGCTGAGCCGGTGCTGTCGCCGCCATGTGTCCCTCCCCCTTGAAGTCTGGCCGCCGATTCGGCTATTCCCGCTACCCTCCGGATGCTAGCCGCCCGGGTTGTGGCGCATCCATTAGGGAAAACCCTAAAGTCAGCTGGACGAGGCCGGCCACCGAGTCCACCGCCATCTTCTCCATCAGCTTGGAGCGATGGAACTCGACCGTCTTGATGCTGATGTCCAGCTCGTCGGCGATCACCTTGTTCGGCTTGCCGGCGATGACGCAGCGCAGCACGGCGCGCTCGCGTTCGGTGAGCGTGGCGAGCCGGGCCGCCGCCTGCGCCTGCCGTGCTTGCCGGTCCCTTCTCTCGGCGTCGCGCTGAAAGGCCTTCTGGACGGTGGACACCGCCTCGCGGTAGCTGAATGGTTTTTCGATGAAGTCCACCGCTCCCCGCTGGATGGCCGTCACCGCGGTGCGCACGTCGCCATGGGCGGTCACAAACACGATGGGAATGTCGATACCGCGGCCCTTCAGATAGCCCTGCAGCTCGAGTCCGCTCATGCCGGGCAGGCGCAGGTCGAGCACCAGGCACCCGGGCGCGCCGGGCGGGAACTCGCGGATGAAGTCGCTCGCCGAATTGAAGGTGCGAACGGCGATGCCGTTCGATTCCATCAGCCAGCGCCACAGCGTTCGGATCGACTCGTCATCCTCCACGACGAAGGCGATGGGCGTGCGGCTGCGCTCGGCCGGAAGCGTCAAGCGGCCTCCCGCGTCGCGGCGCCCCGGACCACGGGTAGCGTGAACGAAAAGCAGCTGCCCTGGCCGCGGCGGCTCGCCACCCAGATGCGGCCGCCCAGGTGCTCGACGATACGCCGGCAGATGTACAGGCCGAGGCCGCTGCCTTGCGGCTGGCCCGAGACGCTGTCGCGGCCCTGGCGAAACTTGTCGAAGATGATCTCGCGTTCGCGGGTATTGATCCCGGGGCCGTTGTCGCGCACGTCGACGCGCAGGAAGCCGGCCTCCTCGGCGAGCGAGATCTCCACTCGGCCTTCCCCCGCGGCGCAGAACTTGGCGGCATTGGAGAGCAGGTTGACCACCACCTGGACGATGCGGTCGACGTCGGCCCGGACGCGGCCGGGGGCCTCGGAGGGCCGGATCTCGACCCGGATGCCGCGCGCCTCGAGCACGCTGCTCATTGCGGCGACCGCGTCGGCGAGCACTCCGCGCATGTCGACGGCCGAGATGCGCCAGCCCGCGTTGCCCGCCTCGATCTTCGCCAGATCGAGGACCTGGTTGATCAGCCGCGTGAGGCGCTCGGCCTCCTTCGTGATGATCGCCAGAAAACGCGCACGCTGCTCCGAGTCGACTCCGGGATTGTCGTAGAGGATCTGGCTGAACGCGCGGATGGAGGTGAGAGGCGTACGCAGCTCGTGCGTCACCGTGGCGACGAAGTCGTCCTTCAGCCGGTCAAGCTCCTTCAGCCGCTCGTTCGCCGCGCGCAGCTCCGCGCTCGCCGCCTCGAGCTCCCGAGACTTCTGCTCAAGGCGCAGGCTGTAGGCCACGACCTGCGATGCTTCTCCGAGCAGCTCGTGCAGCTCGTCCACGGACAGCGCTTCCTCGTGCGCGACGGAGGCCACCATCACCCGCGCGGAAGCGGCGCCGATCGCTCCGGCGAGCTGCATCTCCACGTAGTGCACGAGCTCCGCGTCGGCGAGCAGCCGGGCCGCAGGCCACGGCACGCCGCGGCGGGCCGCATAGGCCGCGAACGCCTCGTGCGCGCGCTCCGTGCCAAGGAAGCGCGCGAGCAGCTCGTAGAGCTCCGAAGCGGACGCCGTGCCGCGCCAGAAGCGCGCGCCGCCGCTGCCGTCGCGGCGGAACACGTCCACGAAGAGGCTCGCCTGGCGCTGCTCGTCGACGCTTGGCGAAGCGAGCAGCGACACGCCGACATAGGCGGCAACGTTCACCGTCATGCTCCAGAGCATGCCGTGCGTCGTTTCGTCCAGCCCGGACAGCCCGAACAGGGCGAGCGGGTTGAGGAAGGCCATGCCGAACGGGCCGTGCTCGAGCAGGCCCGCCGGAAGCCATTCCGAGCGGGCGAAGGCCGGCAGGAGGAGCGTGTAGCACCAGACGGCGAATCCGCCGAGCAGGCCGGCCAACGCGCCGCGGCGCGTCCCGCCCTTCCAGAAGATGCCGCCCAGCGCGGCGGGGGCGAACTGCGCGACGGCGGCGAAGGAGATGAGCCCGATCGAGACGAGCGCATACGCCTCGCCGGCGACGCGGAAGTAGACGTAACCGAGCAGCAGTATCAGCAGGATCGCCCCGCGCCGGATGCCGAGCAGCAGCTCGCTCAGGTCGCGGCGCTCGCCGAGGCCGAGCGCGCGCAGGCGCAGGAGGAGCGGCATGACCAGGTCGTTGCACACCATGGTGGACAGGGCGATCGTCTCGACGATCACCATGCCGGTCGCCGCCGAGAGCCCGCCGATGAACACGGCGAGCGCCAGCGCCGACTGCTGCTCCGCCATCGGCAGGGTGAGCACGAACGTGTCGGCGTCGGGCGCGGGAACCGGGAAATGCAGCAGGCCGCCGAAGGCGATCGGCAGCACGAAGACGTTGATCGCCAGCATGTAGAGCGGAAACAGCCAGATTGCCTTGCGCAGGTGGTTCTCGTCCTTGTTCTCGATCACCGTCACCTGGAACTGGCGCGGCAGGAAGCAGATCGCCAGCATCGACAGCAGCGTCAGCCACACCCAGGTCGAATAGTCGCCGCCGACGCCGCCGAAGGGGGTCAGCATCTCGCGCAGGTCCGGCCGCGCGGCGGCGCGCTCGAAGATATCGGCGAAGCCGTCGTACAGGCCCCAGGTCACCCAGGCGCCGACCGCCAGGAAGGCGATCAGCTTGGCGAGCGACTCGAAAGCGATCGCCGCCACCATGCCTTCGTGGTGCTCGGCGGCGTCGAGGTGGCGCGTGCCGAAGAGAATGGTGAACGCGGCGAGGATCAGCGCCACCCAGAGCGCGGTGTCGCCGAGCAGCGGCCCCGCGGTGCCGGGCCCGACGAGATGCGGGTTGCGGCCGAGGATCGAGAAGCTGCTCGAGATCGCCTTCAGCTGCAGCGAGATATAGGGCAGGATGCCGATCACGGCGATCACGGTCACCACTCCGGCGAGCAGCGCGCTCTTGCCGTAGCGCGAGGCGATGAAGTCGGCGAGCGAGGTGATGCGGTTCTGCTTGCTGATGCGCACGATCTTGCGCATCACGATCCACCACAAGGCGATCATCAGCGTCGGGCCGATGTAGATCGGAAGGAAGCCGACCCCGTTCTCCGCCGCCCGGCCGACGCTGCCATAGAACGTCCATGCGGTCGCATAGACGGCGAGCGAAAGGCTGTAGACGTACGGGCTGTTGATGATCGAGCGCCCCCGGTCGGCGCGCCCGTCCGCGTAATAGGCGATGGCGAAGAGCAGCCCGAGATAGGCGAACGCGCAGAGGACGATGACCCAGGTCTCGAGCATGGCGCCGCCGGCCGCTAGTCGCCTCGCTCGGCCGCGAGCGCCATGAGCGCGATCAGCCCGGCCCAGGCGGCGAAGAAGTAGGCGTAGAGGAGCGGCACGCCGAAGACGG
>DASQYN010000647.1:0-10707 GCA_035639215.1 Burkholderiales bacterium | reverse complement strand
CGTGTTGGCGTACTGCACGAGGATCGGCGGAAAGTACCTCGGCGACCAGCCCGAGAGGTCGATGTAGACCTGCGGCTTGTGCGTCGCCACCGAGAGCGCCTCCTCCTGCCAGGGGAAGGAAGGATGCGCGAGGATGATCGGCATGTCGGGGAAATCCACCGCGACGTCGTCGAGCAGCATCGGATGCGAATACTTGAGGCGCACGCCGCCGCCGCCCGGCGTGCCCGCGCCGACGCCGGTCTGGCCCGTGTGGAAGAGCGCCGGCAGCTTCGCCTCGGCGATGACTTCGTAGAGCGGATACGCCATCCGGTCGTTCGGAAAGAATTCCTGCACCGAGGGGTGGAACTTGAAGCCCCTCACGCCAAAGTCCTTGATCAATTTCCTGGCAAGACGCACGCCATCCGCACCGCGATGCGGGTCGATGCTGGCGAAGGGGATCGCCACGTCGGAGTGCTGGTGCGCGAGCTCCGCGATCTCCTCGTTGGTGATGCGGCGGCTCGCGCCCCTCTCACCGTCGACAGTGAAGACCACGAACGCCATGTTCAGCTTGCGGTACATCTCCGCCATCTCGGGCACCGTCTGGTGCTGCGGCTGATAGCGGAAATAGCGGCCCATCGCCGCCTGCGATTCAGTGGGCGCGTCCTCGACCCGCAGCGCCGATTTCCATGCGTGCGTGTGCACGTCGATCGCTACGAGCTTCTCAAGATCCATGTCGTTCCAAAATGGCCGCGAAGAGAGGGCGGTCGATGTTACCGCCGGAAAGCACCGCCGCCACCTTGCGTCCCTGCAAGCGTTGGCGCTCCTTGCGGATGGCGGCGAAAGCGGCCGCGCCGGCGCCTTCGGCGCAGTTGTGCGTGCCCTGGAAGATCGCCGCAATCGCCGCCGCGACCTCCTCGTCGCTCACCTCGACGATGCGGTCCACCTCGCGGCAGATGATCTCGAGCGCCTCGGGATCGGCGCGGCGCACCGCCATGCCGTCGGCGATGCGCGTCGTCGCTTCTACGTCAATCGGTTTTCTTTCGAGAAAAGAGGCCGCATAGGCGCGCGCTTGCGCCGAAACCACGCCGACGATCTCGGCCCGCGAGCCGAGCGCGTTGCGCACCGCCGCCGCGCCGCAGATGCCGGAGCCCTGGCCGATCGGCACATAGACCGTCTGCAGGTCCGGGACGGCACGGAACAGCTCGAGGCTCCCCGTCGCCACGCCGGCGAGCAGCAGCCTATGGAAGGACGGCACCATGTGCAGCCCCTCCTCCTCCGCGCGCCGTTCGGCATGCTCCTTCGCCGCCTGGAAGTCGTGGCCGTGCTCGATCAACCTCGCGCCGAAGGCGCGCATCGCGGCGTTCTTCTCGACGCTGTTGCCGTGCGGCACGACGATCGTGGACGCAATGCCGTAGCGCTGCGCGCATAAGGCGACGGATTGGCCGTGGTTGCCTCGCGTCGCTGAGATGACTCCTCTGGGACGCTGCCCGACCAGATGGTGGAAGTAGAGCAAACCTCCGCGGATCTTGAACGCGCCGATCGGCGTGTGGTTTTCGTGCTTCAGCCACACCTCGGCGCCGGCGTCCTCGCAGAGGAGCGGCCACGCGTATTGCGGCGTCGGCGGCATGTGGCGATAGACGACTTCGGCCGCCGCGTCGAGCTCCTGCAGCGTGGGAAGCTGCATCAGACGGCGATGACCCTCTCGCCCGGCGGATCGCGATAAAGCTCTTCAACGAGCGCGGCGCGGCGCGAAAGCACCGCCCGCTGGTTGATCGAGCCCTTGTCGGTCATCTCGCCCGCGTCGAGCGAAGGCGGCTCTTCGAGAACGATCGCGCGGCGGATGCAGTTGGAGCTGCCGGTGCTGTTCGCCGCGAAGCTATTCAACAGAGACTGGAATTGAGGCCGCGAGAGCGGTCCGGCGGCGAAAACGAGCGCCGCCGGCTCGTTCCTGCGGTCGCCGGCGATCACCACGTCGCGCACGTGAGGCGCGAAGTGCTGGATGAACGCGGCGCGCAGCGCGCCGACGTGCACCCAGGTGCCGGTGGCGAGCTTGAAGTCCTCCGAGATTCGCCCGCGAAAGAGCAAGCCGGCGCCCGGGTTCTTCTCATCGGCAAGCACGAAAGCATCGCCCAGGCGGTAATAGCCCTCCTCGTCGAAGGCCGCTCGCGTGAGCTCGGGCTGGCGCCAGTAGCCGGGCGTGATGTGCGGACCCTTGAGGCGCGCCTCGTACTTGCCTTCAATCGGCACCAGCTTCAGGTCCACGCCGGGAGGCGGCAGGCCCATGTTCGAGGCATCGTCGGTGTCCCAGAGGCGGCAGAGGGTGAAAGGCGCGGTCTCGGTGGAGCCCAGGCCGGTCAGGAAGAGGATCTGCTCGCCGCAGGTCTCGAGGGTCAGCTTCTTGTACTCGTCGAACACGTGCTGCGAAACGCCGGCGCCGGCGAACCACAGCGCCTTCAGCCGACTGAAGAAGCTGCGCCGCAGCTCGGCGTCCTCCTTGAGGAAGGGCAGCAGCATCTCGTAGCCCTTCGGCACGGTGAAGTACCAGTTGGGCGCGACTTCCTTGAGATTGCGCACCGTGGTCTCGATCGCCCCCGGCAGCGGCTTGCCTTCGTCGACGTAGAGCGTGCCGCCGTTGTAGAGGATCATGCCGAGATCCTTGTTGCCGCCGGCGGTGTGATGCCAGGGCGCCCAGTCGACCATCAGCGGCGGTTCCTCGGCCATGAAAACGAACGCATCGAGCACCATCGCCTGGTTCGAGCACCACATGCGCTGCGTGTTGATGACCGCCTTCGGCGTGCCGGTCGAGCCGGAGGTGAAAAGGAACTTGGCGATCGTGTCCGGGCCGACCTGCGAATGCGCGCGCTCCACCGCCGCGAGATCGGCCTCTTTCTCGAGGCTGGAGAAATCCCTGCCGAAGAGCACCTCGGCATCGCGCGGCACGGCGGCGTCGACGGCGCGGCCATAGAGCTTCTCGTCCGCGGCATACACCAGGCCCGGCGTGACGAGCGCCATCACGTGCTTCAGCTGGGCGAAATCGGTTGAGACGAGCGAATACGCCGGCGACACTGGCGCATAGGGCACGCCGGCGTACATGGCGGCGAGGAGCAGCATGGCGTGCTCGATGTCGTTCGCCGAGAGGACGGCGAGCGGGCGCTCGGCCGAGAGCTTGCGGCGCAGCAGGCCGGCGGCGACGCGCTTCGCCTTGTCGCGCGCCTGCGCGTACGTCACCTTCCGCCAGCCGGCACCGGCCCTCTGCGCGAAGAGCGTCCGCTCCGGCGCTTGCGCGGCCCAGTGCTCGAGCCGCTCGGTCAGCTTGGCGGGATAGCTGCCGAGCGCGCGCGGCGAAGCGAGCAGGATCGAGCCGTCGGCGCGCCGCTGCGCGCGCACCTCGCTCGAGCCGAACCGGACCTGGCGCACCCGACCTGCCATGGGGCGAAGCTTACCGCGCGGCGAGCGCGCGGCGGGCCGGGGTTTCGAGGCTGCCGCGCAGGATCAGCTGCACGAGATGATGCGCGAGCTCCTTGGGATTGCGCTTGCCCGGCCGGTACCACATCCGCGTCCAGTTGAGCGCGCCGAAAAGGTTGAGCCGCAGCAGCGACGGGTCGACCTCGCGGGGCAGCCCGAGCGCGGCGATCAGCTCTTCGTAGCGCGCTTCGTAGGCGTCGCGGTCGCGGTTGAGGCGCCGTTGCAGCCCGGCCGGCGCCGTATGGAAGAGGCTGGTCCCGGTGACGAGCGACACGTCGGGGCTTCCCACGAGCAGCGTGAGGTGCGCCGCGCACGCCGCTTCCAGCCGGCGCCACGGATCGCTCTCCTGCGCCAGCGCCGAATCGACCGCTTCGTTCAGCTGCCGGAAACCCTCGGCATGGACGTTGATGAACAGGTCTTCCTTGGAGCGGAAATGGTGGTAGAGCGAGCCGGGGAGAATGCCGGCGGCGGCGCAGATCTTCGCCAGCGAAGCGCCCTCGTAGCCCCGCTCGCCGAGCACCCGCGCCGCGGCGAGGATCAGCCGCTCGCGGCTGAGCGAAGGCGCCGAGTCGGCGCCCTTCATCGGCCGGCGGGCAATGCGCATGCGCCGCAGCAGGCTGCGCTGGAACTGCGAGAGCGCCTTCGCCGACCCGGCCTCGCGCTGGCGCAGCATCAGACGCTGGTAGCCGCTCGCGAGGCCGTGCCGCTTCCAGATGAGATGCACCGCCGAGGGCGAGACCCGGACGCCGCGCGCGCGCAGCTCACGCGCAGCTCTCACCTTCCCGAGCTCCGGGCGCTCGCGCGCGAGCGCGAGCACGGCGGCTCTCGTGGAGCGCGCCGCGCTCATTTCGGCGCGAGTGCGCGCCTCATCCGCTACGGCTTACGCGGCGCTTGCGCGCAAGCAAGGTCTTTCTGGATACCCGTCCCCACCGCGAGCATGGAGTCGACGAGCAACGACTCGAGTCCCTTCCCGGCCTGTGCGTTGACGTGATTCAGATAAGCCTGCAACTGGTTGCAGGCGGCCCGGGTGTTTTCGGCCGCCAGCTTGTCGCGTACGCCGCTGAGCTGGTCGATGAAGTCGCCGCTGCCCGGCACGCCGGCGAGCACGGCGAGCTCCCAGTCGATACGCGTCGCCACCGGGACTGCAGCGCCGGCCTGCCCGAAGCGCGCAGCAGAGTGCATGTACGCCTTCAGGTCCAATGGCACCTGGTCGTGCGCGAGGCAAGAGAAGTTGGCCTGGTCGTCGGTGCTCCCCGCGCCGCTATAGACCGCTTCGTTCGGGTACTTGCAGACCTTGCGGGTCCTTGTCGCTCCGCCGCCGAGGCCCTGCGTGCCGATCAGATAATCGGGGGCGACGCCGTTTTCCACCCAGTTCACCAGGACGTTGAACATGTCCGGCGGTTGCGGCGCAGCGCCGCCGCCGCAATGCTGGACGCCCGGGAAGAAGAAGGCGCGGAAGAAGTCGTTGGTGCCGGCCGGTCCGCCGTAGCGATCGAAGAGCCGGCCCCAATATTCCAGCGACCCGTAGGGCAGGATCAGCTGATCGCTGCCGCCGTGCCAGGTGAGGAGCTTTGCGCCGCGCGAGCGCAGCTTGTCGAGGTTCGTGTTGTCGGCGGCGAAGCGCGCCTCCTTGATGTCCGCCTTTTCGAACTCGATGTCGAAGTTGCCGGTGGTGAGGTTGGTGTAGCTCCAGTTCGGGTCCTGTTCGACCACGGCGCGGATATGGGCAAACGGGATGCTGGCCGGCTGGTTGAGCGCGCCGCCCGAGCCCGCGGCCAGGGTGGTCCACGCCGCGCCGCGCATCGGACCCCCCCAGAGCCGCTCGCCGTTGCGGTTGCGGCTGCCGTCCCAGACCTTGTCGATGGCATCCGCCTCCTGGAGCGTGAGGCAGCCGGTGGCCGGCGCCGTCGGCTCGCCGCAGACGTTCGCCCGGGCGCTGAACGTGCATCGCCGGGGCTCGTTGATGATGCCGTCCGTGACGCCGTCGTTCGCATCGCAAGCGGCGATGGCCGCGTTGTTCGCGGCAACGATCTTGGCGTTCGACAGCCCCGCCGTGCCGAACGATTCGTTCAGCACCGTGCCGATCCAGAGCGATCCGGTGACGAAGCGGCTGAAGTTCATCGCCGGAACGCCGGCGAGAATGCCGTCGAAGAGATCGCCGTAGCGCTGCGCCATCTCCATGCCTTGCCGGCCGCCGGTGGAGCAGCCATCCCAGTAGTTGCGCGTCGCCTTGGTGCCGTAATAAGCCTCGGCGAGCCGCCCGGCCCACCTTACCTGCTCGATTACGCTCACGTACGAGAAGTCCTCGAGCTGCGACCAGATGAGGTTGTTGGACGCGTCCAGCACGAAGCCGTAGCCGCCGGGCGCGCAGCCGGGATGGCCGTTCGCCGCACAGACGGCGCTGTTGTGCCCGCCATCGGTGCTCGATCCCACGTACTGGGTGTTCGTCGCGGTGGTCACCGCGCCGACCGAGCCGACGGTGCCGCCGCCGCCGATATTGCGCAGCTTGCCGTTCCAGGCGCCTTGCACGCCGCCCGTGCCGCCGTCATCCGCGCTGAGCGGCAGCCCGACCCGGATATTGATCTCGCGCAGCGATTTGAGATCGACCCGGCAGTAGGCGGCGTTGCCGCCGCCCGCCGGCACGAACACCGCACTGATCGATTGCAGATCATCGCCGATCGGAAAGCTGCCGGCGAGCTCCTCGCACCGCGGAAGTGCCGATGCTGCCTTAGCGACGAGAAGCCATGTCAGCAGCAAGGCAGCAAGATGGATTGCTCTTCTTCGCGCCATGGCGAACTCCTCCTCTGATCACCGAATGCCCGGCTCAGAGCACGGCCGCCCTGTCGAGCGAGCCGTGCTCATGCCCGATTAGTCGTCGTCGTTCGTGTCGTCGGCCTGGCAGACGAAATTCGCGGCGTCGTTGATGTCGCCCGTGCCCTGGTAATGCGCGTACTGCGGATACGGGCAGAGCGGCCGCGTGCGGCCCGGGAAGGGATTGCCGGTCGCAGCCGCCTTGCCGATCACGCTTTCCGGCGCGACACCGTTCTCCACCCAGTTGACCACGGGGGAGAACCAGTCCGCGCCGCTGGCCGACGGTCCGCCGCCACAGTGATTCGCGCCGGGGATCAGGAACAGGCGCGCAAAGCTCTGCGCGGCATGGAAGTTCCCTTTTCCGCCTTGCATGTGGCGATTCATGGCGGTGTACCAATTGACCATGTCCTGCGGCGAGAACGGGCCACCGGTCTGCGGCTGCCAGATGATCACTTTGCCGCCGTTGCCCTTGAAGGGCGAAAGGTCCGTGCTGTCGACGTTTAGGAGATCCGTGTCCGAGCGCGGGAATTGCGCGCTTGTGCCGAAGATGCTCGCCGCCAGCGTATCGAAGTCGTAGTTCATGATCAGATTGGCGAGGCCGTCGTTCGCCGTCGGCGCGGGCAGGATGGGCGGCGTCGCGAAGAGCAGCGGAATCGCCCCGCCGCCGAGGCTCGCGAAGTTGAGCGCTCCGTTCGACGCGTTGGTCACGTGCGGCACAAAGCTCGCGTTGTAGCTGCCGACGTTCCAGGAGCGCCAGCCGCCGTTGATGTTGGTCGCCGTCGGCGTATTGCAGTCGGCCGTGCTGGTGCAGCCCGCAATGCCCGCGTCCCACATCCACGGCGCGTACTGCGGTCTGCCGTGCGAATTCGGCGCGCCCGACGAGTAAATGTCGATGATCGCGTCGATCTGGTCGGCGGCGAGGCAGGTCGGCGTCTTGTCGCCCGAGCACTGCAGCGCGTGCAGGCGCGGAGCCACGCGCCGCGTCGTGCACTCGCGCGGGTTGCTCACCATGCCGTCGACGAGGCCGTCGAGGCTGTCGCAAGCGCCGAGGATCGCGTTGGAGATGAGCTGCAGGTCCTGGTTGGTGAATGTGTTGTTGGCGTACGGAACGCCGAAGCCCGAGATCAGGTCGCGCGTGCGCGCGAGCGCAGCGAGCTTCTGGCCTTCGTAGGCCGCCCAGACGCCGACCTTGGTGATGCGGAACGCCGGGTCGCCGACGACGACGCCGTTGAAATACGACGGCAGGCGCTGCGTGACCATCATCGCCTCGCGGCCGCCCATGGAGCAGCCCTCGAAATAGGAGTACGCCGGCCGATCGCCGTAGTACAGCTCGACCAGGCGCTTCGCGGTTTGCGTCGTGACGTCGATGGCGTTGTAGGCGAAGTCGACGCGCGCCAGGTAATCGGTACCGAACGAGGCGCTGCCGCCGGCGAGCGGATCGCTGTTAACGCCGTTGCTGTGCCCCGAATCGTTGGCGGCCTGCGCGTAGCCCTGCGCGAGGCGGCTGGTGGTCCCCGGCACGCTGCCGTCCGTGCCGCCGCCGCCCGGCATGGCGAACTTGCTGTTCCAGGCGTCGGGCAGCCGCGCCTGCCAAGTGATCTGGTAGGTGTAGCGGCTTTGCGGCGTCGGCGTGGGCGTGGGCGTGCCGACGCGGCCGGCGTTGATGGTGCCGTTGACCAGGCAGTGGGCAGGCACCGTGGACGTCGCCGCCACCGGCGCCACCGAAGTGATCACCGTGTTCGGCACGGGAAGCGCCGAGGCCGGGAAGGAGGAGGCGCTGCAAGGCAGGACCGGCGCCCTGGCGAGCGCCACCTTGAGACTGGCGGCCGCTTCCTTCTGGTGCGCGTTCTTCAAGACCTCGAAAGTGTTGAGACCGGGGTGCAGGCCGGCCACCGTACCGGAGAGCGTGCCCGGCCCGCTGGGCGTGAGCGCCGAGGTGACATCGTCGCCGTTCAGCCGCACCCTGAGCTGGCGCAGCGCGTCTGCCGGGCTCGCGGTAACGCTGATGGCGACGCTGTCGCCGCTCTTCACGAACAGCGGATCGGGCGTGTTCAGGCTGGTGATGGAGAACTGCTTCGGCGCCTCGTCGGCGAGCGCGAGACCGGCGACGACAGCGAGCGGCAACAGCAGCGCGCGCAGCGGATGCTTCATGACTTCCCCCTCCTCTCGATCACGACCAACCTAATGGCCGTTTGATCGGTCAAGCTAAGCCGTCCGCTCGGCGCCTGTCAACGCCTTTCGCGTTGACCCATGACAGCCAATCGTCTATAACGCCCCACTCATAAGGAGGAGTCATGAATCGCCGCCTATTCAACCGGAATCTCGCGCTCGCCGGCGCTGCCGCGGCGCTCTCGCCGTTCGGCATCGTCCGCGCGCAGGCGCAGAAGCTGAAGGTCGGCCTGCTGCTGCCGCGCTCCGGCATCCAGGCCGGCATCGGGCAGGACTGCTACCGCGTGGTGAAGATCCTGCCCGGACTGCTGCACGGGCTCGGCCTGCCCGCCCTCGAGATCATGGACGGCGATACCGAATCGAACGTCGACGTCGCGCGCTCGCGCGCCGAGCGGCTGATCAGCGAAGGCGCGCAGCTCCTGGTCGGCGCCTTCGACTCGGGCCAGACCACGGCGATCGCGCAGGTCGCCGAGCAGCACGGCGTTCCGCTCGTGATCAACGTCGCCGCCGCGCCGCCGATCACCGAGCAGGGTTACAAGTTCGTGTTCCGCAACTTCCCGACCGCGCCGATGATCCTCGGCGACGCCTTCGCCAACCAACTGGAGATCTTTTCGATCGCGGGCCAGGCACCGAAGACCGCCGTGTTCATGCATGTCAACGACACCTTCGGTGTGGCGATGCAGAAGGGCTTCACCGGCGTGATGCACAAGTTCCCGCAGATCCCGTACAAGGTGGTCGACACCATCGCCTACGACCCTGCGGCGCGCGACCTCTCGGTCGAGGTGGCGAAGGCCAAGGCGAGCGGCGCCGACGCGCTGGTCATGGTGAGCCGGCTGAACGACGCCATCCTCATCACACGCGAGCTGATCAAGCAGCGCTGGAGCCCGATGGCGGTGCTCAGCATGGGTCCGGGCTGGTACGAGGACCAGTACCTGAAGAGCCTGGGCAAGATGGCGGACGGGCCGTTGAGCTTCGTACCGTGGTACGACCCGAACAAGAAGCTCGCGCAGCAGCTCGAAGCGGCGCACCACAAGGTGTATCCCGAAATCAACTTGAACACCAACCACGTCTACACGTTCGAGGCATTGCTCGTCGCCGCCGACGCGTTCAAGCGCGCCGGCACCAGCGACCCGAAGGCGCTCGCCGACGCGATCCGCAAGACCGACATCAAGAACAACGTCAGCCCGGGCCCCGGCATCCAGTTCGACGCCAAGGGGCAGAACGACAAGCTGAAGGACTCGGCGATCCAGAACCGCGGCGGCAAGCTGGTGACGGTCGCGCCCAAAGAGGCGGCGAACGCCAAGCCCGAGCTGCCGATGAAGCCGTACAACAAGCGATAGCGCAGCACTTTTCGGTCGTCCCCGCCTCTGCGGGGACGACGGCGTCCTGTCCCTCGATATCTACCTCAACGTTGCCGCCAGCGGCCTGCTGACGGGCCTCGTCTACGGGTTGATGGCGCTCGGCCTGTCGGTGATCTTCGGCGTGGTGCGGGTGGTCAACTTCGCGCACGGCGAGATGATGTCGTTCGCGATGTACCTGACGTTGGTGCTGTTCACCGCGCTGAAGCTCGACCCGCTCGTGCTGCTGGTGCCGGTCGCCGCGGTGCTGTTCGTCTTCGGCTACCTGCTGCAGAAGATGCTGATCAATCCGTTTATCAGCCGGCCCGAGCACAGCCAGTTCATCCTGCTAGTGGCCGTGGCGCTGATCCTGGTCAATCTGCAGCTCATCATCTTCGGGCCTGACGCGCAGGGTATCCACACCGCTTACTCCTTCGACAGCTTCCAGGTCGGCCCGCTGATCGTCGACGCGGCCAAGGTCTACGCCGCGGCGGCGGCGTTGATCGTCGCTGCGGCGCTCTTCGCCTTCTTCCGCTTCACGCTCATCGGCAAGGCGATCCGAGCGTGCGCCGACAACTACCTCGGCGCCCGGGTGGTCGGCCTGAACGTGAAGCACCTCTATGCGCTCACTTTCGGCCTCGGCGCCGCCTGTGTCGGCGCGGCGGGCGCCATGCTGATGGCGGTGATCGACGTCACGCCGACCCTCGGCCCGGCGTACACGCTGCTCGCCTTCGTCATCGTCATCACCGGCGGGCTCGGCTCGATGCCCGGCGCGCTGCTCGGCGGGCTGCTGATCGGCCTCACCGAGGCGCTCGGCGGCGTGCTGTTCACACCTTCGGCGAAGAGCATGTTCGCCTTCGGCCTGCTGGTGCTGGTGCTGCTCTTCCGCCCGCAGGGCATCCTCGGCAAGCCAATCTCATGAAGGTCGTCGACGGGGCGCCGCGGC
>DASQYN010000646.1:0-5938 GCA_035639215.1 Burkholderiales bacterium | reverse complement strand
GGCTCGGCGAGGGCGTGTCCGCAATCGCGCCCGGTCAAACGGTGGCCGCGCTGCCGATCCACGGCGCGTACACCGAGTTCATCTGCGTGCCGCCATCCGAGCTGGTTCCAGTGCCCGCCGGCCTGGATCCTGCCGAGGCGGTGAGCCTCATCCTCAACTACATCACCGCGTACCAGATGCTGCATCGCTCGGCCAGGCTAAGAGCGGGCGAGCGCGTGCTGATCCACGGCGCGGCAGGCGGCGTCGGCTCGGCGCTGCTGCAGCTCGGGCGCCTCGCCGGGCTGGAGATGTACGGCACCTGCTCGTCGCGCACGGCCGCCGCGGTCTCCGCCCTGGGCGGCATCCCTATCGATTACCGCCAACAGGACTTCGTGAGCGAGATCCGCCGCCGCACGAGAGAAGGCGTCGAAGCGGTCTTCGACAGCATCGGCGGCAGCCACATCTGGCGCTCGCGCAAGGCTTTGCGCTCCGGCGGCAGAGTCGTCGCCTACGGCCTCACCGGCTCGCTCAGCGGCGGAAGATTGGCCTCGGGCCGTTCCGGCGGCCGCCATCGCTTTCGCCCCGTCGCCATCTTCGGGCTCTATATAGCCGCCAGCTGGCTTCTCCCGGGCCGCAGGCGCGTGGTTCCCTACAGCATCCAGTGGCTGAAACGCGTGAAGCCCGCGCTCTTCCGCCAGGATCTGACGACGCTGTTCGAGCTCCTCCGGGAGCAGAAGATCAAGCCGCTCGTGGCGCAGCGATTTCCTCTCGCCGAGGCAAGACGCGCGCACGAGCTTCTCGGCAAAGGCGGCGTCGCCGGCAAGATTGTTCTGGTGTGACATGAGCCACGGTGGCAGTGAATTATCCCTTCCGTGCGCTTTGCGCCTCGTAATATCGTCGAGCATGACGGAGCGCGGCAGCGGCAAGTTGACCGTACGCTTTAGCGAGAGCGCGGACCTCGATTTCGTGGACGCGCTCGCGGCGATCTGCGCCGTCTTCGGCCCGACCTACTGGAACCACCACGCCCGCACCCTGGTGGTCCTGGCACGCAGCGCGCGCGCCTCGAGGACCCTCAAAGCCCAGCTGGCGCAGCTGGTTGCCGAGAACGCGCCGCTCACCTGGGCTTGATGTGGAATTTCGCACGGCCCGGCCTGAAGCGATCGGACAGCAAGGCAAATTCTTTCAACTTGCCTCCAGAGCCTGACAACGCCACCGCGGCGCTTGCCTAAGCTGGCAGCGGTATCGGGGACCAAGGGAAACAAGAACATGAAGACCAGGACGCGGCTCGCGCTCGGCTTCGGCGTGATGATCGCATTGCTCGCCGCCGTCGCCGCGACGAACCTGTTCCGGCTTGACCAGCTCGGGCACAGCGTGGACAACCTCGCCGGCGCGCGCGTGCCCAAGCTCGTGGCGAGCGGCCGGGCGGCGCAGACGCTCCTCGAATCGGCGCGCCAGATGCGCAACGTGCTGATCCTCGACGACGACGGCGAGATCAAGAGCGAGCTCGCCGACATCCAGCGCAACTCGCAGGCGGTCGCCGAAGAGCTCGACAAGGTGAAGCGCCAGATCAAGGACGACGTCGAGGGACGCCTCTTCCAGGACGTCGTCGACGCGCGCGCGAAGTACCAGCCGGCGGAGCAGCAGTTCCTGGCCGTCGCCGGCAAGGGCGACTACGCCGCGGCGAAGAAGATCCTGCTCGACCAAGTGCGCCCCACCCAGGCCGACTACATGTGGGCGATCAGCCTGCTGATCGAGCACCAGGCGACCGAGAGCACGCAGGAAGCCGCGAACTGGCAGGCGATGCACACGGTGGCCCGCAACACGACCGTCGGGCTCGCGCTGCTCGCCATCGTGATCGGCATCGCCGCCGCCGTGCTCATCACCCGCGCCATTACGCGGCCGCTGCGCGAGGCGCTGCGCATGGCCGATGCGGTCGCCGACGGCGACCTCGCGGTCGAGATCCGCGCCCGCTCCGACGACGAGATGGGCCTGCTGCTCCAGGCGCTCGAGCGCATGCGCCGCTCGCTCGGCGACGCGGTGGGCGCCATCCGGCGCTCCGCGGAAGGCGTCGGCACCGCCTCGCAGCAGATCGCCTCCAGCAACGGCGAGCTCTCGCAGCGCGCCCAGGAGCAGGCGGCGACGCTCGAGCAGACCTCGGCGTCGATGGAAGAGCTGACCGCCACCGTGAAGGGCAACACCGACAACGCCAAGCAGGCGAACAAGCTCGCCGCCGGCGCGTCGATCGTGGCGAGCGAGGGCGGCAAGGTGATGGGCGAAGTGATCAGCACGATGAACGGCATCTCGAGCGCGTCGGGCAAGATCGCCGACATCATCGGCGTGATCGACGACATCGCCTTCCAGACCAACATCCTCGCCCTCAACGCGGCCGTCGAGGCGGCGCGCGCCGGCGAGCAGGGACGCGGCTTCGCGGTCGTCGCTTCGGAGGTGAGAAGCCTCGCGCAGCGCTCCGCGTCCGCGGCGAAAGAGATCAAGGCGCTCATCCAGCAGTCGACCGACCGCGTGCAGGGCGGCACCGAGCTCGTCCAGGGCGCCGGCAGGACGATGGACGAGATTGTCGCCTCCGTGAATCGCGTCAACGCCATCGTCTCGGAGATCGCTGCGGCCTCGGAAGAGCAGCTGAGCGGCATCGAGCAGGTCGGCCAGGCGGTCGGCCAGATGGACACGGTGGTGCAGCAGAACGCCGCGATCGTCGAGCAGTCGGCCGCGGCGGCGGAGAACATGGCGAACGAGGCGCAGGTCCTGGTCCGCGCCGTGGCGCGCTTCAAGATCGAGACCGAGCCGTCGCTAGCCGCGCCCGCCGACAGCGTCCCGCAGCAGGCCGCGCCGAAGCTTCTTCGTCGCCTGCGCATCCCCGCCTGGCGCCACCTGGCCGCGCGCCTGAAGCCGCGGCTCGCCGTCGCCGACCTCTAGCGCCGCAGCTTCGCCTGCCGCAGCAGGCGGTCTTCTTAACCTGGATCAAAGTCCCGTCGCGCCCCGCGTGGCGTGATGGGGCTTCATGCGCAAAGTCGCCACCTATTGCTACCAGTGCGTGGCCGGGCCGGACCTGCTGACGGTTAAGGTCTGCGACGGGGTGGCGAGCGAGGTGGAGCCGAACTTCGCGGCGGCGGCGATCCACCCGGGCGGCGGCAAGGTCTGCGTCAAGGCCTACGGCCTGGTGCAGAAGACGTACAACCCGAACCGCGTGCTCCAGCCCATGAAGCGCACGAATCCGCGCAAGGGCCGCGACGAGGATCCTAGGTTCGTGCCGATCTCCTGGGACGAGGCGCTCAGCCTGGTTTCGCAAAAATTGCTTTCCATCCGGGAGAGAGGACTGCTGGACGACTCGGGCTATCCGCGCGTAGCGGCGAGCTTCGGCGGCGGCGGTACGCCGCAGTTCTACATGGGCGCGTTCCCGGCCTATCTCGCCGCCTGGGGGCCGGTCGACATGGGCTTCGGCTCGGGCCAGGGCGTGAAGTGCTACCACTCCGAGCATCTCTACGGCGAGTTCTGGCACCGCGGCTTCACCGTCTCGCCCGATACGCCGCTCACGAAATATCTGATCTCGTGCGGCGCCAACGTCGAAGCTTCCGGCGGGGTCGCCGGCGTCTGGCGGCACGCGGAAGCGCGCGTGCGCGGCCTGAAGCGCGTGCAGGTCGAGCCGCACCTCTCGGTCACCGGCGCCTGCTCGGCGGAATGGCTGCCGATCAAGCCGAAGACCGACGCGGCTTTCCTCTACGCGCTGATCCATGTGCTGCTCCACGAGGCGCCGCGCGAGCGCCTGGACCGCGACTTCCTCTTCAAGCACACGTCATCGCCGTACCTCGTCGGCCCGAACGGCTTCTACCTGCGCGACCCGGCGAGCCGCAAGCCGCTGGTCGCGAGCGGCCTGGAAGAGACGGTCGTCGCCGAGGCGCTGGAGCTCGGCGCCGACGACGCGATCCTCGCGCGCGGCCCGCTGCAGGGCGAGACGGCCTTCGCGAAGCTGGTTGCGCACATGAAGCCCTACTCGCCCGAGTGGGCGGAGGGGATCTGCGACGTGCCTGCCGGGACGATCCGGCGCATCGCAAACGAATATCTCGATGCCGCCTGCGTCGGGCAGACCATCGACATCGGGGGCCATAAGCTCCCGTACCGGCCGGTCGCGGTGAGCCTGGGAAAGACCGTCACCAACGGCTGGGGAGGCTACGAGTGCTGCTGGGCGCGGACGCTGCTCGCGGCGCTCGTCGGCGCGCTCGAGGTGCCGGGCGGCATCCTCGGCACCACCGTGCGCCTCAACCGCCCCATGTCGGAGCGGCACAAGAGCGTGACGCCCGGGCCGGACGGATTCATGCACTACCCGCTCAATCCGACCGACGTGGGCCGCTGGAGCGCGCGGCCGAACATCCGCAACGCCTACCGCAGCATGGTGCCGCTCGCCGCCGACGGGCCGTGGAGCCAGGCGCTCGGGCCGACGCACTTCTCGTGGCTTTTCCTCGACGGCACGCCGCCGGGTCTGCCGAAGGTGACGCTGCCCGAGCTGTGGTTCGTCTACCGCACCAACCCGGCAATCTCGTTCTGGGACACCGACGCGCTGGGCGAGCGCATGGCGCGCTTTCCCTTCGTCGTCGCCTTCGCCTATACGCGCGACGAAACCAACCATTTCGCCGACCTGCTGCTGCCCGACGCCGGGGACCTCGAGAGCCTGCAGCTCATCCGCATCGGCGGCACCAAATACATCGAGCAGTTCTGGGACCACGAGGGCTTCGCGCTGCGCCAGCCGGCAGTCGCGCCGCAAGGCGAGGCGCGCGACTTCACCGACATCGCGACCGCGCTCGCCGAGCGAACCGGGCTGCTGGAGAAGTACAACGCGGCGATCAACAAGGGGGTCCTTGGCGTTCCGCTCAGAGATTTCTCTCTCAATGCTTCCCAGCCGCATAAGAGCGAACAGATCTGGGACGCCGTCTGCAAAGCCGCGAGCCATGAGCTCTCGGACGGCGCCGAGGCGCACGGCCTCGACTGGTGGAAGGAGAAGGGCTACGCCACGCGGCCTTTTCCGCGCACCGCCTGGTATCTCTTCCCGACGCTCGCCGCGCAGGGCCTGCGCTTCGAGATGCCCTACCAGGAGCGGCTGGCGCGCGTCGGCCGCCAGCTCGGCAAGCGCCTGCACGAGCGCGGCATGAACTGGTGGGACAAGCAGCTCGCCGAATACCAGGCGCTCCCGGCCTGGAAGGACTTCGCCGGCGAATGGGAAGCCGCGCTCGGCGCCGACGGCGGTGCGGCCAAGGACTATCCGTTCTGGCTCCTCACCGCGCGCTCGATGCAGTACGCCTGGGGCGGCAACGCCGGCATGCAGCTCATCAAGGAAGTCGCCGACAACGTCGCCGGGCATCGCGGCGTGATCCTCAACGCGGGGAAAGCGAAGGAGCTCGGCGTCGCCGACGGCGACTGGCTGCGCATCGCCACGCCCAAAGCCGAGGTGCGCGCGCGCGCCGTGCTGCGCCAGGGCATCCGCCGCGACACGCTCCTGCTCCTCGGCCAGTTCGGCCATTGGGCGACGCCTTTCGCCAAGGATTTCGAGATGCCTTCGCTCAACAAGCTCGCTGCGATGTCGCTGGAGCTCACCGATGCCACGGGGTCGGGGGCCGACATTGTTCGCGTTTCGCTGAAGAAGACCTCATGACCCGCTGGGCGATGGTCGCGGACCTGCGCCGCTGCGTCGGCTGCCAGACCTGCACCGCGGCGTGCAAGCAGGCGAACGCGACGCCGCCGGGCGTGCAATGGCGGCGCGTGCTGGATCTCGAGGTCGGCGAATATCCGGAAGTGCGCCGCGCCTTCGTGCCGGTGGGCTGCATGCACTGCGACGACCCGCCGTGCATGCACGTGTGTCCTACGACTGCTACGCGAAAGCGCGCCGATGGAATCGTCACCGTCGACTACGACCTGTGCATCGGCTGCGCGTACTGCGCCGTTGCCTGTCCCT
>DASQYN010000645.1:0-4492 GCA_035639215.1 Burkholderiales bacterium | reverse complement strand
TCGAGCACCGAAACGTCGGTGTAGCCGAGCTCCTCGAGGCGCGCCGCGGCCTTCTCCGCGAGGCCCTCGTCCCCGCCGTCGAGCAGCACGATCGGCACGCTGCGCCGCGGCACGAGGTCGTCGATCATCATTTCCAGGCGCGAAAGCGGCGCCGAGCAGGCAAAGAAGGGATGGCCCCGGTAATGCACGCCTTGCTCGCGCGCGTCGAGAAGCGCGAGCTCGGCGCTGCCGCTCAGCTTTTCCCTCACGGAGGTGACGTCGATGGACCTCATGGGAGTAGATTATCCGGTCCAACCCTTGAGGAGGTGGACCATGACGATCAAAGCGAGCCGCAATGACGTTTGGATGGCAGTGATCGACGACCGCCCGGGCGGCGCTGCCGAGAAGCTGGAGGCGCTGGGACGCGCCGGCGCAGACCTCGAGGTGGTGCTCGCCCGGCGCACGCCCGAGCACCCGGGCCAGGGCATCCTCTTCGCCGGGCCGATCGAAGGCGCCAAGACGGTGCGGGCGGCGCAGGAAGCCGGCTTCAAGAAGTCGGAGAGCATCCATGGCGTGCGCGTGGAGGGCGGCGACAAGCCGGGGCTCGGCGGCAAGATCGCGCGCTCGCTCGCCGAGGCCGGCATCAGCTTCCGCGGCATGCAGGGCTGCGTGATCGGGCGCAACTTCATCTCCTTCATCGCCCTTGACAGCGCGGACGATGCTGCGAAGGCGGTGAAGATCCTTAGGAAGCTGTAGCTGGAGCGAAGAAGCCCGCTGTAATTCAGCGCACCTTGTAGATCTCGTCGTAGAAGTCGCCGCGCCACACGAGCAGCGTGGCGCGGCGCTGCCCTGGCTCGGTGGTGAGGACCGCCCGCTCCGCGTGCCTGCGCCATTGCAGGGTACGCGCCTTCTCGGTCGTCTTCTCTACCGGTGGCGCGCCGAAGCGCTCGGTAGCAAGCTTCGTGAACGCCGGGGCCACGGCGGTCTCGAAGCGAAGGTCGAGCGCCTCGACGGCGTCCTTCCTGAGATAGACGGTGATGCGCGCCTCGACGCCGGCGATGACGGCGCGCGAGTCGTCGCAGCGTCGGTCGGCGGCGCGGCTCTCCCATTGCAGCGGCTGGCAATGCGCATTGGGAAAGCGCTGGCGCACGACCTTCTCGGGATCGCCAAGTTTCACACCGTTCGCGTCGAATGCGCCGGCCGCCGCCTGAGCGGCGAGCGGCGCGAGGAGCAGAACCCAACCCTCAGGCCGCAAGCTTCTTCGCTCCCGGCTCGGCGACCTCGTGGCTCGCCGGCCGCGCCTTGATCCGCAGATCCTTGAGCTCCGCGCGCTCGCGGGCCGCGTTGCGGAACGCCTGGTCGCGGCCGGAGAGATATTGCGGCGGCCAGTACTGGCCCATGTGCTGGTACCAGGCCGAGGCCTGCAGGGTGAAGTAGGGGTTCGCGAGGTGCGGCCGAGCGAGCGCGACGAGGTCCGCCTTGCCCGAAGCGAGGAGCGTGTTCGCCTGATCCGGCGTGGTCACCGCACCCACGGTCATCGTGGCAATGCCGATCTCGTTTCTCACCCAGTCGGCGAAAGGCGCCTGGTACATGCGGCCGTACACCGGCTTCTGCCATGGCACTGTCTGGCCGGTGGAGCAGTCGATCATGTCGCAGCCCGCCCGCTTCAGCATGCGCGTGAGCGCGATGAGATCTTCTCCCGAGAGGCCGCCCGGCGCCCAGTCGGTCGCGGAGATGCGCACCGACATCGGCTTGCGCTCCGGCCACGCCTTCCGGCATGCATTGAAGATCTCCAGCGGAAAGCGCATGCGATTCTCTATCGCTCCGCCGTATTCGTCGGTACGGCGGTTGGTGAGCGGCGAGATGAAGCTCGCCAGCAGATAGCCGTGCGCCATGTGGATTTCCAGCAGGTCGAACCCCGCGGCTTCCGCATAGCGGGTGGAGCGGACGAAATCGTCCACCACTTTCTCCATGTCGGCGCGGCTCAGCTCGCGCGGCACCTGGGAAATGCCTTCGTAGTACGGGATCGGCGAGGCCGAGACGATCGGCCAGTTGTCGCTCTCTAGCGGATGGTCCATGCGCTCCCAGCCGAGCTGGGTCGAGGCCTTGCGGCCGGCATGGCCGAGCTGCATGCACAGCTTCGCCCTGGAATGGGCTCTGCAAAACTGCACGATCCGCTTAAAGGCGTCCCGCTGCGCTTCGTTCCAGAGCCCGGTGTCTCCGGGGGAGATGCGCGCCTCGGGCGATACGCACGTCATCTCCACATAGACCAGCCCGGCACCGCCCACCGCGCGGCTGCCGAGATGCACGAAGTGCCAGTCGCCCGGCACGCCGTCGACCGCGGAGTACTGGTCCATCGGCGAGACGACCACCCGGTTCTCGACGACCATGTCGCGCAGGCGGAAGGGCGTGAACATCGGCACCGGCGGGTTCTCGAGGTCGATGTCGAACCCCTGGTTCTTCACCGTCTGCGCGAACCACTGGTGCACCCGGCGCACGAAGCGCTCGTCGCGCAGCTCGAGGTTCTCCCAGGTGATCTGCTTGGAGCGCGACATCACGCCGAAGGCGAACTGCTCTGGCGCCATGTCCCAGTAGCGCTTCATGTGCTCGAACCAGGCGAGCGACACGTTGGCCGCATGCTGGGTCTTCTCGACTTCCTCGCGCCGCGCGGTATCGTATTTCTCCAAAGCAGATTTGACGTCGGGATACGTGCGAAAAGCCTCGTAGAGCGCGATCGCGTCCTCCATCGCCAGCTTCGTTCCCGAGCCAATCGAGAAATGCGCCGTCGCCTTCGCGTCGCCGACGAGCACCGCGTTGTCCAAGACCCACGTTTTATTGGTGATGTTCGGAAAGTTCCGCCACAGAGAGCGGTTGGCGATGAGCGGATGGCCGTCCAGCTCCTCGGCGAATACGCCCTCGAGCACGGGCAGCATCTCCTGCTCGGAGAGCGCGTCGAACCGGAAGTTGCGCCAGGTTGACTCGCTCATTTCGATCACCCAGGTCGAGCGCTGCGGCTCGTACTGGTAGCAGTGGGCGAGGACGATGCCGTGCGGCGTCTCGCGAAAGAAATACTTGAACGCGTCCAGCGGCCTCGTCGAGCCGAGCCAGGCGAACTTGTTGGAGCGCAGGTCGACGCTCGGCTGGAAATGCGCCTTGTGCTGCTCGCGGATCTTCGAGTTGATGCCGTCGGCGACGACGATCAGGTCCGAGTCGCGGAATTCCTCGAGCCCCTCGACCTCGCGCTGGAAGCGCATGTGCACGCCGAGCTCGCGGCCGCGGTCCTGCAGGATATTCAGGAGCGCGACGCGCGAGCAGCCGCAGAAGCCGTTGCCGCCCGAGCGCATCACTCGCCCCTTGTACACGACGTCGACGTCGCCCCAGTAGGCGAAGCGCCGGCGGATGCGCTCGTAGGTGACGAGGTCGTAAGCCTTGAAGGTGTCGAGCGTCTGGTCGGAGAAGACCACGCCGAAGCCGAAGGTATCGTCCGGACGGTTTCGCTCGTACACCGTGACGTCCCACCGCGGCCAGGCCTTCTTCGCGAGCAGCGCGAAGTAGAGGCCGCCCGGCCCGCCGCCGATCACCGTGACTTTCATGTTTCCTCCGGGATTACGGCGGTCGCCTCGATCTCGAGGCGCGCCTCATCTTCCACGAGACCGCTCACCTGAACCACTGCCATGGTCGGGTAGTGACGGCCCATCAGTTCGCGGTACGCGGCGCCCACTTCCCTGAGGCAGGCCAGGTATTCCTTCTTGTCCAGCACATACCAGGTCAGCCGGACGAGGTGCTCCGGCTTGCCGCCCGCCTCGGCCAGCACGTCGAGGATGTTGCGCAGGGCCTGCCGGAATTGCCCGGCGAAGGCGCTCTCCCGCCATTCGCCCTGACCGGTCCAGCCGACCTGGCCGGCGATGAACACCAGCCGGCCGCGCGCGGCGATGCCGTTGGCGAAGCCTTTCGGCCGGGCCCAGCCCGGGGGCTGCAGCGTCTGCATCATGCCGCCTTTCCCTCCATGGTCTTCAGCTTGAAGCGCTGCAGCTTGCCCGTCTCGGTGCGTGGCAGCGTCTCGACGAACTCGACCGCGCGCGGATACTTGTACGGGGCAATCACCCGCTTGACGTGCTCCTGCAGCGCCTTCTTCATGTCCTCGCTCTTCTCGTTGCCGGGCTTGAGCACGACGAACGCCTTGACGATGGTGCCGCGCGCCTCGTCGGGCCAGGCGACGACGCCGCATTCGGCGACCGCCTCGTGGCCGAGCAGCGCCGACTCGACCTCGGGCCCGGCGATGTTGTAGCCCGCCGAGATGATCATGTCGTCGGTGCGCGCCTGGTAGAAGAAATAGCCGTCCTCGTCCATCGCGTAGGCGTCGCCGGTCAGGTTCCAGCCACCTCGCACGTACTGGCGCTGGCGCTCGTCGGCGAGGTAGCGGCAGCCGGTGGGCCCCCTCACCGCGAGCCGCCCGACCTGGCCCGGTGGCAGCGGCCGCAGGTCATCGTCGACCACGCACGCGCTGTAGCCG
>DASQYN010000644.1:0-8503 GCA_035639215.1 Burkholderiales bacterium | reverse complement strand
CTGGCGCCTCGAGGACCAGAGCCTCCTCGAGCTGGCGGAGGCGTGCGACGTGCCGGTGCGCTGGTCGTGCCGCACCGGCGTCTGTCACAACTGCGAGAGCGGATTGATCTCCGGCTCCGTCGCCTACCACCCCGATCCGCTC
The DNA here is from genome assembly GCA_035639215.1 of Burkholderiales bacterium. Lineage (GTDB taxonomy): Bacteria > Pseudomonadota > Gammaproteobacteria > Burkholderiales > SG8-39 > SCGC-AG-212-J23. Next base: position 8,361 of record DASQYN010000644.1, on the reverse strand, counting down.
GATCCGCCGGCGAAGGGAAACGTCCTCGTCTGCTGCTCGCGGCCGCAGGGCGACGTCGTCATCGACCTCTGAAATTCGGGGACGGAGCCCGATCTAGCGTGCCGTGGCGAGGACCGCGTGCAGGAGCACGCTGCACCCGGCGGCGAGGTCCTCGGGGCGCGCGTTCTCGATCTCGTTGTGGCTGATGCCGCCTTCGCAGGGGACGAACACCATGGCGGTCGGCGCGACGCGGGAGAGGTAGACGGCGTCGTGGGCGGCGCCGCTCACGATGTCGCGATGGCTGAGCCCGAGCTCCTTCGCGGCGGCGCGCACGCGTGAGACGAGCTCGGCAGCGAATTCGCTCGGCGGGAAGTAGACCACCTCTTGCAGCGAGATCGAGACCCGTCGCTTGCGCGCGATGCGCTCGGCGGTGTCTTTCAGGTCCTTGGTCATCGCGCTCAGTGTCGCGTCCTTCGCGTTTCGCAGGTCCACCGTCATGCGCACTTCGCCGGGGATGACATTGCGCGAGTTGGGCTTGACCTGCATGTGGCCGACCGTGCCGCGCGCGTAATCGGGGAAGGTGCCGGCGATGCGGTTCACTTCGAGCGTCAGCTCGGCCGCCGCGAGTAGCGCGTCCTTGCGCAGCTCCATCGGCGTCGGGCCGGCGTGGGCGTCCTGGCCGGTGATGAGCACGTCGAACCAGCGCTGGCCGAGCGCGCCTTGCACGACGCCGATCGTGGTCTTCGTGTCCTCGAGCACCGGCCCCTGCTCGATGTGCGCCTCGAAATAGGCGCCGACCGTGTGCGGCCTCGCGCCTCCGGCGTAGCCGATGGACTCGAGCGCCTCGCCGACCGTGACGCCTTCGACGTCCTTGTGCGCGAGGATCTCGTCGAGCGCATAGACGCCGGTGAAGACGCCCGAGCCCATGAGCGTCGGCACGAAGCGCGAGCCTTCCTCGTTCGTCCAGGACGCGACCTCGAGCGGCGCGCGGGTCTGCAGGCCGGCGTCGTTCAGCGCGCGCACCACCTCCAGGCCGGCCATCACGCCGTAGGCGCCGTCGAACCGGCCGCCGTTCGGCTGGCTGTCGAGGTGGCTGCCCATGACCACCGGCGGCGCGTCGCGGTCGGCGCCGGCGCGCCGCGCGAACATGTTGCCGATCCCGTCGACTCGCACCTCCAGCCCGGCCTCGCGGCACCAGCCGGCGAAAAGCTCGCGGCCTTCGCGATCGGTCTGGGTCAGGGTGACGCGGCGCACGCCGCCTTTCGGCGTCGCGCCGATGCGGGCGAGCTCCATGAGCGAGGACCAGAGGCGATCGCCGTCGACGCGCGGTGCGGAAGGCTTGGGCATGAGCCGAAGTCTAATGCTCGGGGTGTCAACGGTGAAAGCGCCAGAGCGTTGAAAACTGAATGGAGGAGCCCGGGACGCCCAGAACGGAAAGCATCGCGCGCCTGGTGCACGTCGTACGCGGCGAACGCGTGCTGCTGGACTCCGATCTTGCCGCACTCTATGGCGTAGAGGCGCGCGCGCTAAACCAGGCCGTTTCACGTAACCGAGACCGCTTCCCCGCTGACTTCATGTTCCGGCTCTCCGTACGTGAATTCGGCGCTCTACGGTCGCGTTTCGTGAAGGTATCCGCCTCGGGCGACTCATCACAATCTGTGATGAGTTCCAGGAAGCATCGTGGCCGTGCTTATCTACCGTACGCATTTACCGAACAAGGCGTGGCAATGCTTTCCAGTGTTCTGCGATCGCCGCGAGCCGTCGAAGTGAACATCGCCATCATGCGCACCTTCGTCGAGCTGCGCCGCCTGATGGATTCCAATCGCGAGCTTGCGCGCAGGATCGAGGCGATGGAGAAGAAGTACGACGAACAGTTCGGTGTCGTCTTCGAGGCGATCAAGCGGCTGATAGCGGAGGACGACGCGCGCAGGGCGCGCCCGAAGCGCGGCATCGGCTTCATTTCCTGAAGCCATTCGGGCTCCGTCCCCGAACTCGGGTGGGTTGAACGGACTAGGGACGACCGCGGCTCGAACGGCCTAGCTGAAACCGGCTCGGCGGAGACTGCGCATGAAGACGCGGATGGACCCGAGAAGCACACATCACCGCACGCTGGTGCGAGCCTGCGTCATCGTCGGCGGCGAGACCGTGCTTGCGCGGCACCTCGACGTGCCGGTCGACCTGGTGACGGAGTGGCTGATCGGCAGCGCGGCCGTTCCGGTCGACAAGTTCCTGAGCGCGGTCGACATCGTGCTCGCCCACAACCTGGGCCACCTGCAACCCAGGGAGCTGGACTTCCGGAACTACGAGCACCTGTGGCGCGAATAGCCCGCGAGTTCGGGCTGCGTCCCCGAATTCAGGAAATCGGCATGTAGGCGTAGCCGCGGTTCTGCAGCGCGACCGAGTTGACGAACACATTGCGCTCGATCGTGGCGCATTCGAGGAGGTTCGCCGGCGCGATCGCGGAGCGATCCATGGCGATGCCGCACACCTCGACGCGGCCGCCCAGCGCGGCGAAGCGGCGAAGCAGCGCGTGCGCGGCGAAGAACTGCGGCCCCTCCGGATCCTTGAACTTCGTTCCGGAGAGCGTGCGGGCGGCGAACTGGGTCGCCTGCGCGTGCAGCAGGATGACGAAGTCGGTCGCGATGTCGAGCCGCTTGAACTGCTCGGCCGTATCGATGATCAGCTCCAGCCGATCGCAGAAGCGGCGCGCGTCGCCGGTCGTGAAGTCCCAGACGGCGCGCGCGTTCTGGAGCCCTTTGCAGTCTTCGATCATGGCGGTGGAGTATGCACCCGGCGCCGCCCATAGGCCTCCACGAGGTCGTGCGCGCTCGTCGCTCCCGCGGCGAAGGCCTTCAGCGCCTCCTCGTACAGAGCCTCGAGCGCTTCCTGCTTGAGCTCCAGAAAGCGTCGGGAGCCGAGCAGGGAGATCTCGCGCGGGCGAGGCAGGTCGATCTCGACGATCTTCTTGACCCGGGTCGGACGGTTGGTCAGGAGGATCAGCCGGTCCGCGAGGAAAACCGCCTCGTCGAGCTCGGAGGTGACGAAGAGATTGGTGCGGCCCACCTTTTCGAAGAGCCGCAGGTAGTGCTCCTGCATCAGCTTGCGCGTCATCGCGTCGAGGCCGCGAAAGGGCTCGTCCATCAGCATGACCGTGGGATTGTTGATCATGGCCCGGGCGAGCTCCGCGCGCCGCTGCATCCCGCCGGAAAGGTGCAGCGGATACTTGTCCGCGAAGTCCTTCAGTCCGACGATCTCGAGAAGGCGGCGCGCCTCGCGCTTCGCCTCGGCGCGTCCCATCGCCCCGCGGACCGTCGGCCCGAAGATCACGTTGTCGAGCACGCTGAGCCAGGGAAAGAGCGCCGTTTCCTGGAATACCACCAGCCGTGTCCAACCCGGGACGGTGACCGGCTGCCCGTCCAGCAGGATCTCTCCGCGCGTCGGTCGCTGGTAGCCGGCGAGGAGATTCACGATGGTCGTCTTGCCGCAGCCGGACGGACCGATCAGCACGTTGAGCTTGCCCTTGGCCACCGTGAAAGAGCAGTCGTCGAGCACGACTTTTGGGGCGCGCGCGTCGCCGTACTCCATGCGCACCGACTGCATTCGCATCTCGCCGGTCACGCGAGCTCCCGCTCTCCGGCCTCGAAGGCCTTGCGCGCTTCCTCGTGGATCGCCTCGAGCGCCTCTTCCTCGAGCTCGCCGTAGCGCGCGGTCGTCAGCACGTGGTGATCGCGCGGACGCGGCAGATCGACGCGGATCACCTTCTTGACGCGTCCCGGCCGGCTGGTCATGACCACCACCTGGTCGGCGAGGAAGATCGCCTCCTCGAGGTCGTGGGTGATGAAGAACACCGTCTTGCGCGCGGCGTCGTAGAGCCGGAGAAGGTGCTCGTGCATGACGCTTCTCGCCAGCGCGTCGAGCGCGCGGAACGGTTCGTCGAGCAGCAGGACTTTCGGCTCGTTCATCAACGCGCGCACCAGCTCGACGCGCCGCGCCATCCCCGAGGACAGCTCGCCCGGGTACTGGCTCTCGATTCCGGCGAGGCCCGATCGCGCGAGCAGATCCCGGCCCTGCGACTCGGCTTGCGCCCGGCTGAGGCGGCCTTGCAGCACCGGGCCGCAGGTCACGTTCCAGAGCACGGTCTTCCACGGAAAGAGCGCCCCGTGCTGAAAGACCACCATCCGGTCGGCGGCTGGCGCGAGGTGCTTGCCGGGCGCCGTCAGCACGTTGGCGTCCATCACGATCTCGCCGGAGGTCAGCGTGTCGAAGCCGGCGATGATGTTGAGCAACGTCGTCTTGCCGCAGCCCGAAGGGCCGACCACGACGCAGAACTCGCCCGGCGAAATGTCGAACGAGAGATTCTCGAGAGCGGCGACGTGCATGCCGCCCGGGTCGTAGACCTTCCCGACGCTCCTGATGCTCAGGCCGCCGCTCGCGACTCGCTCCATCACATCTGCCGGCGCCAGCGCGTCGCGTAGGCGCCGATCCGCCATATGAGCGCACTGAAGGCGAGCCCCGCCAACCCGATGCTGATCATCGCCGTGATGATGAGGGGAATCAGCCCGCCCACGTACGCCTGCCACATCATGGCGCCAAGCCCGGTCTGGCCGAAGCCGATGCTGCTCACCATCTCGGCCGCGACCACGATTTCCCACGTCAGGCCGATGGCGATGGCCATTCCGGTGAATATCGACGGCGCCGTGGCGGGCAGGACCACTCTCCAGAACACCTGCCCGCGCGACGCACCCATGGAGAGCGCGGCCCGCACGTAGCGGATGTCGAGCGTCTCGACGCCGCCGAGGACGTTGATGACGACGGTGAAGAAGCAGCCGAGGAAGATGATCGAGACCACGGTCTGCTCGACCGTGGGCCAGACCAGGATCGAGAGCGGAACCCAGGCGAGCGGTGGAATCGGCCGCAGCGTCTCGAACACCGGGAAGAACGTCTCCCTGAAGAGCCGGCTCAGGCCGAAGGCGAGCCCCACCGGAACGCCGAGCAGCACGCCGATCACGTACCCGATCGCGACCCGCTTCGCGCTGATGTAGACCGCCGACCAGTAGGCCGCGGTCTGCACCGTCTCGATCACGTTCTCGAACACCACGTGCGGCGGCGGCACGAGGCGCAGAAACGACACCTTCAGCAGGCTGGCCGCTTCCCAGAGAGCGATGAAGAGCGCAATCCCGGCGAGGCCGCGCCACAATGTGGTGGAGAGGGCTATCCGTTCGAGTCGTCGCATTCCGCTAGTAATTTCTGAAAGAGCGGGCAGCCGTCGTTCCCGCGCAGGCGGGAACCCATGTCTTAAGACAAAGACTGGACCCCCGCTTTCGCGGGGGCGACTTCCTCAGAGCTGCCCTCGTTGCCCGCATCGTTTCAGTACGAGCGCCAGGCCATGAGCCGGCGGCCGAGGGCGCGCACCATCGCGCTGCTCAGGAAGCCGAGCAGGCCGAGGGTCAGCATCCCCATGATGATGGTCGGGATCTGCACCATCGAGTAGGCGTCGTAGATCATGTAGCCGAGGCCGCGCTTGCCGGCGATCATCTCTCCCGCGACCAGGGCGACCCACGAAAGGCCCATGGCGATCTGCAGACCGGTGAAGACGTGCGGCATGGCGCCGGGAATCACGACATGAACGAGGATTTCCTTTCGGCTGAACCCCAGGCACTGGGCCGCCCGGAAATAGCTCCGCTCGATCGATTGCACGCCGAGCACGGTGTTCAGCACGGTGGCGAAGAAGGCGGCGATGAACGTCACGAAGATGACGGGCGGCTCGGTGCCGGGGAGCATCAGGATCGCGAGCGGCACCCAGGAGAGCGGCGGGATGGGGCGCAAGGTCTCCACCAGCGGGAAGGTGAACTCGCGGAACGTACGGTTCCAGCCGATCAGGATGCCGAGCGGCACACCGAAAAGAACCGCGAGCGCAAAGGCCGTGTACGCCCGGTAAACGCTATAGGCGATGTGCGAGTAGTAGAGGGGCGTGTAGACCGATACGCCGAAGAACGGGTTCGGATTGAACCACTCCTTGAACACCACGGCGGGGGGCGGAATCCTGCGCAACGTCGGCACGTTCAGGACCGACGTCGCGAGATACCATGCCGCGAGAAAGACCGCGAAGCCGAGCAGCAGGAGGTAGGGCCGCGGGCTCCTGATCCAGCGGACGAATGCGCTCGCGGTGGCTACTTCGCCGCCCCCTTCTGTGCGCCCGTCGCCCTGATCACGCCGACCGGCAGCTTCATGTGCAGCTCGGCCGCGGCTTCCTCGAGGAGCTTGGTGTAGATGGCGCCTTCCGGGATGTCGGGCGACGGAATCGCCTTCACGCTGTACCAGAAGCGGTAGGCTTCCCGGAAGTAATTCATCATCTTCTCGTCGAAGGGCGCCCCGAGCACCTCGTTCACCGGGCTCGCGCCGGCGTGCGGCGGGAAGGCGCCGTCGAGCGCAGTGCGGACCATGGCCGGCGTCCAGCCGGGCAGCTCCTCGGCCACCATCTGAGCCACTTCGTCGGGGTGGTCGACGATGTACTTCAAGCCTTCGAGGTCGGCTTTCACCCAGCCTTTGGCCGCGTCGTAATGCTGATCGATGAAGTCCTTGCGCATGATCAGGGCCGAGCCCTCGGTCCAGTTCCATGGGCTGCCGGTAAAGGCGATCTTGGCGATGCCGGTCGCCACCGTCTGCGAGACGTTCGGCTCGAACTGCTGCGCTGCGTCGATGGTCCCGGCCTGGAGCTGGGTGCGGATGACCTCCGGGCCGAGGTAAGCCTTGTCGCCGAACTTGACGCCGAGCCGCGTCTCGAGGAAGGAGGTGAAGCGATCACCGCAGGAAGCGCGGCCGGCGACGCCGAAGCGCTTGCCGTTCAGCCATTTGAGCCATTCCTCGGGGGTTTTCAGGTCCGGCGCATCGGGCCGCACCAGGACGATGGCGCAGATGTTTCCGGGCGACTGGTGGTTCAGCGAGACGATCCGGATATCGCCCACGTCGCGCTTTGTCGTCGCGACCATGGCCGGCGCGTCGCCGATGTAGCCGATCTGCATCCGGTTCGCCAGCATGGCGTTGAACACCGGGTAGCCGACCAGGGTCACCTCCCAGCGCACCGTGCTGCCGGCGGGCAAGTACTTCTTCCAAAGCTCCTTCTTCTTGATCACGGTGCCCGACCAGCCGCCGTTCCAGGACGGGAAGTAGCCGACGGTGAGGTTGACCGGGTCTCCCTTGGCCTGTTGCGCCGACGCGGGAATGACGACGCTTGCCAGCACCGTCGCCACGAGAATCAGAACGGGCCGTTTCATGGTGCACTCCTCCCTTTGCCTGCGGATTATGATGGAATCCAGACACCTGCGCCGAGAGAGGACCATGAACCGAGAACCCATGGCGGAAAAGCAGTTCGGCTTCAACACGCTGGCGGTGCACGCCGGGCAGCGCCCCGATCCGGTCACCGGCTCGCGCGCCGTGCCGATCTACCAGACCAGCGCCTATATCTTCGAGGACTCGGAGCAGGCGGCGAACCTCTTCGCGCTGCAGCGCTTCGGCAACATCTATTCGCGCATCATGAACCCGACGGTCGCGGTGTTCGAGGAGCGCATCGCCGCGCTGGAGAACGGCATCGGCGCGGTGGCGACCGCCTCCGGCCAGGCGGGGCAGCACATCGCGCTTTTTTCGCTGATGGATGCCGGAGACGAGTTCATCGCCTCGACGACCCTCTACGGCGGCACGATCAACCAGTTCGACGTGACCTTTCGCAAGGTCGGCATCAGTCCGGTGTTCGTCAACATGAGCGATCACGCCGCGATCCGGCGCGCCATCACGCCGAAGACCAAGTGCATCTTCGCCGAGACGCTCGGCAACCCGAAGATCGACGTGCTGGATATCGAGGCCGTGGCCCGGATCGCGCACGAGAACGGCATCCCGCTGCTGGTGGACAACACCTTCGCCAGTCCGTACTGCTGCCGCCCGATCGACTGGGGCGCGGACATCGTCCTGCACTCGGCGACCAAGTTCATCTGCGGGCACGGCACGACGATGGGAGGAGTCATCGTCGACGCCGGTCGCTTTCCCTGGAACAACGGCAAGTTCCCGGGCATGACCGAGCCCTCGAAGGGCTACCACAACCTGCGCTTCTTCGAATATTTCGGCGACTTCGGCTGGCTGATGAAGGTGCGCGCCGAGATGCTGCGCGACTACGGACCGTGCCAAAGCCCGTTCAATGCGTTCCTGCTGCTGCAAGGGCTCGAGACGCTGCACGTGCGCATGGAACGGCATGTGGAGAATGCGCGGCGGGTCGCGCAGTTCCTCAAGGCGCACCCGGCCGTCGCGTGGGTGAACTACCCGGGGCTGCCGGACAGCCCTTAACACCGTCTCTGCGGCAAGTACCTTGCGAAGGGACCGGGGGCGATTTTT
>DASQYN010000643.1:0-3027 GCA_035639215.1 Burkholderiales bacterium | reverse complement strand
GCTGCGCGTGCCGGGCACCACGCTGGCGATGGAAGGCTTGGCGCTCACGGGGGCTTGGGTCGACCGCGAGAAGGGCCTGATCTCGGTGATCGCCCTTGAGATGGGGGGCTCGGCCGACCTGCTCGCTTATCTGCGCCCTGGCGAGCCCGTAGTTTTGATGGGGCCGACCGGCACGCCGACCGAGATTCCCCGCGGCGAAACCGTCACGCTGGTCGGGGGCGGCCTCGGCAATGCCGTGCTCTTCTCCATCGGCCGCGCGCTGCGCGCCGCAGGGTCGAAGGTCATCTACTTCGCCGGCTACAAGCATATGGGCGACCGTTACCGCGTAGAAGACATCGAGGCGGCGTCGGACGTGGTGGTGTGGTGCTGCGACGAGTCCCCCGGCTTCACGCCGCGCCGTGCCCAGGATCGCGGGTTTGTCGGCAACATCGTTCAGGCGATGCAGGCCTATGCTTCGGGAGCGCTTGGCGTGCAGCCGATCGCCTTTTCCGCCACCGACCGGATCATCGCCATCGGCTCCGACCGGATGATGGCGGCGGTCGCCCTCGCGCGCCACAGCGTGCTCAAGCCCTTCCTCAAGGAAGGCCACGTCGCGATCGGCTCGATCAACTCGCCGATGCAGTGCATGATGAAGGAGATCTGCGCGCAGTGCCTCCAGCCGCACGTCGATCCCACGACCGGCAGGACGACCTACGTTTTCTCCTGCTTCAACCAGGACCAGCCGCTCGACCAGGTTGACTTCACCGCCCTCGCACAACGCCTTGCCCAGAACGGCGTGCAGGAGAAGCTCACCGCGCTCTGGATCGATCGCTGCCTCAAGCTCCTGCCGCCGCCCGCCGAGCGGAAAGCGGCTTAGCGAGCCGCGCCGCAAGCGGCAAGTTCAGGAGCACGACCGCTGCGAGGACGATGAGCGCGGTCGGCACGCCGGCCGCATCGCCGAGCAGCCCGTAAGCCGGCGGCGCGATCGCGCCGGCGCCGACGGTGCCGGTATAGAAGATGCTGAAGGCACGCATGCGCCAAGAGGGCGCGACGAGCTCCGGGACCGAGCCGTAGAGCACGGACGACGTGCCGTTTAGCGCGATGCCGACGAGGGGCAGCAAGACCAGCGACGCGGCCAGCGGTAGCGCGAGCAGCGCGGCGATGCCCAACGCCGTCAGGATCTCGGTCAGCCATACGGTGGCGACTGCGCCGATGCGCGCGGCCAGAAAAGCGCAGACGAGCTTGCCCGCCGCGCCACCGGCGAACACCGCAGTCAGCGCCGCCCCCAGGATCGGCAGCCCCGCCCCTTTTGCCGTGAGGACGAAGGGAAGGAAGGTCAGGAATGCCATGCGGGTCGCGTTGTCCAGCATGCCGATCGCGACCAGCGTCCAGAATGCACCGAGGCGCGGCGCGCCTGGAGAGCCCGCGCCGGATTGGACGGCGCGCGGATTCCCCTCGGCGTCGCCGCCCGAACCTGGCGCCACAGTGAATATCACGATCGCGGCAAGCAGGCCTGCGCCGCCGAGCAGAGCCAGCGTCTCGCGCCACGGCGCAACCATAAGCAGCAATGACGCCGCTGCCGGCACGGCCATCTTGCCGATGTCGCCGGCGAAGTTGTACGCGCCCATCGCCTTGAGCGAGCGCGGCCCGGCGAAGGCCTGCGACATGATCGACGAGCCGACGGGGTGCTGGGTGCTCGCCCCCGCGCCACCGACCGCCAGCGCGACCGCGAGCATCGCGAGGCCGCTGCTCATGCCGGCCAGCAGGTAGCCCACCCCCACGAGGGCGGTGCCGAGCGCGAGCACCCACGGCGCGCCAAGGCGCTGCGCCAGGAGGCCGGACGGGACCTGTAACGCTGCCAGCGTGCCGCTGAACAGGGTCCGCAGGAGCCCGAGCGCGGCGTAGGCCAGGCCGAACTCGGCCTGCCACACCGGAAGCATGACGTAGACGAGATCGGTGTACCCGTCGTGCAGGGCATGCGCGCCGCAGGCGACGCCCGCGGCCCGGCGCTGCTCGGGCCGCAAGCCAAGACCCGGGGCGCCGGCAACAGTCATGGTTGCGCTCGATGTCTCACGCGGCGTCGCGACGATAGCACGCGGCGCGCGCGACGCCGCGGCCCGTTGACGCCCGCCCCGGCTTCTGATAAATTTTATATATATTTTGAATATGGCGCTCAAGGCCAAAGTCAGCACCTTCTCGGCGACGCCGCGCGACCTCGCGATGCTCGACGCCGTCGCGCGCTACCACGGGCTCAACAAGAGTGCGACTTTGACGAGCCTCGTCCGCCGCGAGTTCTGGCGCGTCTTTCCCGGCGGCACGGACAAGATCAAACCTGATCGCGGGGCTAAAGTGGAAGGTGAACCATGATTCTTAAGTCTTTGAGCGCAGGCTTTCTTCTTTTGATCGCTTCGACCGCTGCGATGGCCCAGGCGGTCAAGATCGGCGAGCTGAACAGCTACAAGGTCTTCCCGGCCTTTCTCGATCCGTACCGCAAAGGCATGGAGCTCGCCGTCGAGGAGATCAATGCCGGCGGCGGCGCCGGCGGCAGGCCCCTGGAGCTCGTGGTGCGCGACGACGGCGGCACACCGGGGGACGCGGTGCGCGTGGCCGAAGAGCTGATCGCCCGCGAAAAGGTCGACGTGCTGATGGGCACCTTCGCCTCGAACGTCGGCCTCGCCGTGGCGAACCTCGCCGCGCAGAGAAAGATCCTGTTCCTCGCCTCGGAGCCGCTCACCGACAAGCTGGTCTGGGAGAACGGCAACCGCTACACCTTCCGCTTGCGTCCATCGACGTACATGCAGGTGGCGATGCTCGTTCCAGAGGCGGCGAAGCTGAACAAGAAGCGCTGGGCGATCGTCTATCCCAACTACGAGTACGGGCAATCGGCCACCCAGTCCTTCAAGAAGCTGCTAGCGCAGGCGCAGCCGGGTGTCGAATTCGTGGCCGAGCAGGCGCCGCCGCTCGGCAGGATCGACGCCGGCGCGGTCGTCCAGGCCCTTGCCGACGCGAAGCCCGACGCGATTTTCAGCTCGCTCTTCGCTACCGACC
>DASQYN010000642.1:0-7320 GCA_035639215.1 Burkholderiales bacterium | reverse complement strand
CAAATCTATTGCGCGGTGGCCAAGTTGAGGTCGAGCTGCGCCCCTTCGTCGTCGCCCGAGTCGCGCGCGGCGTCGCGCTGGATCTCGATGGCGCGCAGGTAGTCGCTCGTCACGTCGCCAGTGATGTACACGCCGTCGAAGCACGACGTTTCGAAGCTGGTCAGCTTCGGGTTGCAGCGGCGCACCGCGTCCTTCAGCGCGTCGAGGTCCTGGTAGATGAGCGCGTCGGCGCCGATCTCGCGCGCCACCTCGTCCTCGGTGCGGTGGGCGGCGATCAGCTCGGCGCGGGTCGGCATGTCGATACCGTAGACATTGGGAAAGCGCACCGGCGGCGCCGCCGAGGCGAAGAACACCTTGCGCGCGCCCGACTCCCGCGCCATCTGCACGATCTCGCGGCTGGTGGTGCCGCGGACGATCGAATCGTCGACCAGCAGGACGTTCTTGCCCGCGAACTCCATCGCCATCGGATTGAGCTTCTGACGCACCGAGCGCCGGCGCACCGCCTGCCCCGGCATGATGAAGGTGCGGCCGATATAGCGGTTCTTCACGAAGCCCTCGCGGTAGGGCGCGCCGAGGCCGGCGGCGAGCTGCAGCGCCGAGGCCCGGCTCGAGTCGGGAATGGGGATCACCACGTCGACCTGCAGGCTTCGAAAATGGCGGCGGATCTTCTCGGCGAGCTTCTCGCCCATGTTGAGGCGCGTTTCGTAGACCGAGGCACCGTCGATCAGCGAGTCCGGACGGGCCAGGTAGACGTACTCGAAGATGCACGGATTGAGGCTGGCGTGCGGCGCGGTCTGCTGGCTGTGGAAGTTGCCGTGCTCGTCGATGAACACGCATTCGCCGGGGGCGATGTCGCGCAGGATGCGGAAGCCGAGAGCGTCGACCGCCACCGACTCCGAGGCGACCATGTACTCCGTGCCCGCCGGGGTCTCGTTGTAGCCGATGACCGCCGGGCGGATGCCGAACGGGTCGCGGAACGCGACCACGCCATAGCCGGCGATCATCGCCACCACCGCGTACGCGCCGCGCAGGCGCTTGTGCACGTTCGCCACCGCGGTGAAGATCGTCTGCGGCTCGAGCCGCAGCTTGACCGACGCCTGCTCGAGCTCGTGCGCCAGCACGTTGACCAGCACCTCGGAGTCCGAGCCGGTGTTGATGTGCCGCAGGTCGGTGCGGAACATCTCCTGCTTGAGCTGCTCCGCGTTGGTCAGGTTGCCGTTATGGCCGAGCACGATGCCGAAGGGCGAGTTGACGTAGAACGGCTGCGCCTCGGCCACCTTGAACGCCGAGCCGGCCGTGGGATAGCGGCAGTGCGCGATGCCGATGTTTCCCGGAAGGTCGCGCATGTTGCGCGTGCGGAAGACGTCGCGCACCATGCCGCTGCCCTTGTGCATGTGGAAGGTATTGTGCTCGCTGGTGACGATGCCGGCCGCGTCCTGGCCGCGGTGCTGCAGCAATAGCAGTCCGTCGTAGAGGAGCTGGTTGACCGGGGAGCGAGCGACGATGCCGAGAATGCCGCACATGGGCGGGAGGCGCCTCCGTGCTAAAAGTTAATCATATCGCAAGCGCCGCTCGAGCCGCGGCGGCAGCCAGGCCTTCAGCTGAACGACGCTGCGGGTCAGCATGCCGGCGCCGACCGACTCCCTCCACAGCGGCGTGCGGGGCGCGGAGGTGAGCCCGGCGGCGACGGTCACCGCGAGCAGGATCACCACGCCGCGAATCAGGCCGAACACGCCGCCGAGCGTGCGGTCGACGCCGCCGAGGCCCGCCGCCTTGAAAAGCCTGGCGAGGAGCATCGCGACGAGCGTGGTGGCCGAAAGCACGACCACGAATACCGCCACGAAGGCGATCAGTACCCGGACCTCCTCGCGCGCCCAGGACGCGGGCAACAGCTCGCCGAGGGACGCGGCGACCGCGTTGGCCGCGAGGAAAGCGAGCACCCAGCCGGCGAGCGACAGGAACTCGCGCACGAAGCCGCGCCAGATTCCCCAGGCCACCGACAGGACGAGCACGACGACGATGGCGATGTCGAGGACGTTCATCCGGGCTTCGCCGTCACGGCGCCGGGCCTGAGGCCGAGCGACTTCAGCTTGTCGTGCGCCTGGTCGGCAGCTTCCTTGCTCGCGAACGGCCCGGCGCGCACTCGCGTGAGGTTGCCCTTCACCGGCTCGGTGTAATAGGGCAGATTGGCGTCCGCCAGCTTGGCGATCACGGCATCGGGATTGGTGAACGCGCCGACGGCGATGACATAGTCGCCGGCGCTCGCCTGCGGCGCCGGCTCGGACTTCGCCGGCTTCGCCGGAAGCTTGGGATTGAAGGGCGCTTCGTTCTCGCCCGGGATGCGCACGCTGACCGGCGGCAGCGCATTGCGCGGCTCGGGATCGAACACCATGGGAAGGACGACGACTGCGAGCAGCACGAGCGCCACCGCGCCGACCAGGCGTCTTCGTCCGCGGCGCTTCAGCGTTTCGACGTCTTGTTGTTCTTGAGCCATCCCATCACTTCGCCGACGGTCAGAAAAGACCCGAACACGACGATCTTATCATTCTCGCTTGCCCGCCCGAGCGCTGCCGTGAAGGCCTCTCGCGGAGAGGAAAAGCACTGCGCGTTGCGGCTCGCCAGATGTCCCGCCAATTCGTTGGCGGCGGCGCCGCGCGCCCCGGGCAGCGAAGCGAGGTGCCAGCGCGTCACGCGTGACGCCAGCTCGCGCAGCACGCCGCCGATATCCTTGTCGCGCAGCATGCCGCACACCGCGATCGTCTCTGGCGCGAAGCCCGAAGCGGCGAGATTCTCCGCGAGCACCTTCGCGGCCTGCGGGTTGTGCGCGACGTCGAGGATCACCTGCGGCCGCCCGGGCAGGACCTGGAAGCGCCCCGGCAGCGCCACTTCCGCGAGGCCGCGGCGCACGTCCTGCGCCGCCAGCGGCAAGGGCTCGCGCAAGCTGTCGAGCGCGCAGATCGCCGCGGCGGCGTTGCGCAGCTGGATCGACCCGCGCAGCGCGGGATGCGCGAGGCTGGAGCGCCGACCGCCCGGCCCCCAGTAAGTCCATTGCGCCTGCTGCTCGAGATAGCCGAAGTCCCTGCCCAGCAGCAAATGCCGCCCGGGCGCCGAGAGGACCGAGCGCGGCGGATCGGGCTCGGCGATCACGGCGGGGCGGCCGGCGCGAAAGATGCCGGCCTTCTCGCGTCCGATCGACTCGCGATCCGGACCGAGATAGTCGACGTGATCGATGCCGACGCTCGTCAGCACCGCGCAATCGGCGTCCACGACATTGACCGCATCGAGCCGGCCGCCGAGCCCCACTTCCAGGATCGCTGCCTCGGCCTGTTCTTTCGCAAAGAGCCAAAGCGCGGCGAGGGTGCCGTACTCGAAATAGGTGAGCGGCACCTCGCCGCGAGCCGCTTCCACCGCGGCGAAGGATTCGCAAAGTGCCTCGTCGCTCGCTTCCGCGCCGGCGATGCGCACGCGCTCGTTGTACGCGGCGAGATGCGGCGAGGTATAGAGCGCGGTTCGGTAGCCGCCCGCGCGCAGCATCGCCTCGAGCATCGCGCAGGTCGAGCCCTTGCCGTTCGTGCCGCCCACGGTGATCGCCGGACACGCCAGGGGCGTAGCCAATTTCCCGTAAACCGCGGACACGCGGTCGAGCCCCAGCGCGATCGTCTTCGGATGCTGGCGCTCGATATAGGCGAGCCAGTCGGCCAGGGTTCTCATGCCAGGCTCTGCTCGTAGATTCGGCGCACCGTATCGATCGTGTCCGCGTCCTCCGGACGCTTATCGGGCCGGTAGCCCTTGACGCGCGCGAAGCGCAGTGCCATGCCGCCGGGGTACTGCGAGCTCTCCTGCAGATCGTTGAAGGCGATCTCGACCACGAGCTCCGGGCGAACGGTCACGCTCCATTCGTCGCGTCCCACCTCGCGCTTCAGCAGCTCGCGCGTCTGCCAGCGCAGCAGCTCGTCGCTCAGGCCCTTGAAGGTCTTGCCGAGCATGACGAACGAGCCGCTCGCCGGATCGCGCGCGCCGAGATACAGGTTGGAGAGCCAGCCGCGGCGCCGGCCGTGGCCCCATTCGGCGGCGAGCACCACCAGGTCGAGGGTTCGCGCGCGCTTCACCTTGAGCCATGCCGAACCGCGCCGTCCCGCCTCGTAAGGAGCGTCGAGCGCCTTGGCCATCACGCCCTCGTGGCCGCGCTCGAGGACGTTCTCGTAGAACGCGCGCGCCGCCGCCGCATCGTCGCTGACGAGCGAGGGGGTCAGGAGCTCAGGCGGGAAGACCTGGTCGAGCGCGGCGCGACGCTCGGCGAGCGGCTGGTCGATGAGCGAGGCGCCATCGCGATACAGGCAGTCGAAGAAGTAAACGGACAACGGCCGCTTGGCGCGCAGCGCCTGCGCGTCCTGCTGGCTGCCGAAGCGGCTCATCGTCACCTGGAAAGGATACGGGCGGCCGTCGGGTCGCAACGCGATCGCCTCGCCGTCGAGGATGAGCGAGCCGGCCCGCGCCCGGCCGCGTACCGCCTCGATCAGCTCGGGGACGCGCGCGCTCACGTCGTTCAGGTTGCGGGTGAAGACCCGAACTTCGGCACCGGCCTTGTGCACCTGCACGCGCGCCCCGTCGAGCTTCCAGTCGAGGAGCGCCCGGCCGAGCTGGCGCAGCGCCGCCTCCGGGTCCGCCGCGCTCTGAGCAAGCATCGGCAGCACCGGCCGCATGGGCTGCACCGTGAAGCGCTCGAGCGCGGCCGCTCCGCCTTGCAGGGCGGCAGCGGCCACCGGAGCGAGCGCGCCGGCGAGCATCGCAGCGCGGCGGATCTGCGCGGCCGGAAGCGCCGCGGCGGCCGCGACCGCCTCGAGCATCACGCCTTCCAGCGCGCCCTGGCGCAGCTCGCCCACCAGGAGGCGCAGCAGGAAGTCCTGCTCTTCGCCGGTCGCCTTGCCGAAGAGCTTCGACACGAGCGAGGCGCGCCGCTCCGCGGCGCCTTTGCCCTTCACCGTCTTCAGCTCGGCGAACGCGTCGTCCACGTCCTTGAGCGTCAGCGTGGCTGCAACCGCGGGCGGGCCGAGGGCGGCGCGCAGAGTCGCGTAACCGAGCGAAAGGCGCCCCTGGCGGATGTCGCCGCTGAGATACGGCAGCGCGATCGGGATTTCGTCGCCCTCGAGCCGCTTCAGGAAGCCGGCCAGCGCAGCCACCTTGGCGAGCCGGCTCGAGGTGCCGCCGACCTCGCTCGACACGCGGACCAGGTCCGCCAGCGGCGTCATCGCCGCTAGGCGGCGGCGTCCGCGGGCTCGCGCAGCATGAGCGACAGCAGCGCATGCAGCTTCTCGCGCAGCTGCCGCCGGTCGACGATCATGTCGATCGCGCCCTTCTCGAGCAGGAACTCGGCGCGCTGGAAGCCCTCAGGCAGCTTCTGCCGCACCGTCTGCTCGATGACGCGCGGCCCGGCGAAGCCGATGAGCGCCTTCGGCTCGGCGATGACCACGTCGCCGATCATCGCGAAGCTCGCCGACACGCCGCCCATCGTCGGGTCGGTGAGCACGCTGATGAAGGGCAGGCGACGCTCGGCGAGGTCGGTCAGGGCCGCGGTGGTCTTCGCCATCTGCGAGAGCGACAGCGCGCCTTCCTGCATGCGGGCGCCGCCCGAGGCGGCAACGCAGACGAAGGGCAGCTTCTGCTCGATCGCCACGCGCACGCCGCGCACGAAGCGCTCGCCGACCACCGAGCCCATCGAGCCGCCCATGAAGTCGAACTCGAACGCCGCGCAGACCAAGCCGAGCGACTTGATCGAGCCCTGCATCACCACGATGGCGTCGCCTTCGGCAGTCTGCTCCTGCGCTTCCGCGAGGCGCTCGGTGTAGCGGCGCGAGTCCTTGAACTTGAGCGGGTCGACGGGAAGCACTTCCGAGCCGATCTCGAAGCGGCCATCGGGGTCGAGCAGCGCGTCCAGGCGAGGACGGGCGCCGAGGCGCTCGTGGTGCCCGCATTTCGGGCAGACGTTGAGGTTCTTCTCCAGGTCGGTGCTATAGAGCACCGCGTCGCAGGCCGCGCACTTGGTCCACAGGCCTTCGGGAACGGTCTTCTTCGCGCCGCCGCCGCTGCGCTGGATCTTCGGCGGCAGCAGCTTCTGCAGCCAGCTCATGGTTGGCCGTCCAGTGCCTGCCGGATCGGCGCGAGAAACGCCTTGACCCGCGACACCGCGGACTCGGCGCCCGCCGCCTCGATCTCCTGAATGACGCGGCTGCCGATGACCACCGCGTCGGCCGCCTGCGCGACGCGGCGCGCCGACTCCGCATCGCGAATGCCGAAGCCGACGCCGATCGGCAGGGAGGTGGCGGCGCGGATCTTCGGGATACGCGCTCGCACTTCGTCGACGTCGAGGTGGGCGGCGCCCGTCACGCCGCGAAGCGACACGTAGTAGAGATAGCCGCTCCCGTAGCGCGCCACTTCGTCGATGCGCCGGTCGGTCGAGGTCGGCGCGAGCAGGAAGATCGGGTCGATGCCGCTTTCCTTCGCCCGACGCGCGAACTCGCGGCATTCCTCCGGCGGGTAATCGACGACGATTACGCCGTCGATGCCCGCCGCCCTGGCGCTGCTCAGGAAGTTCTCGGGCCCCATCGCTTCGATGGGGTTGGCGTAGCCCATCAGCACGACCGGCGTGTCGGTATCGTGCTGGCGGAACTCCGCCACCATCTCGAGCACGTTGCGCAGGCCGACGCCGTTCCTGAGCGCGCGCTCGCCGGAGCGCTGGACCACCGGGCCGTCGGCCATCGGGTCGGAGAACGGCACGCCGAGCTCCAGGATGTCGGCGCCCGCCTCGACCAGCGCGCGCATCAGCGGCACGGTGAGCGCGGGCTGCGGGTCGCCCGCGGTGATGTAGGGGATGAGGGCCTTGCGGCCGCTCTTCTTCAGCGCCTGGAAGCGGCCCGGGATGCGCGACATCTTCAGAGCTCGATGCCCGAGCGGCTCGCGACGGTGTGCATGTCCTTGTCGCCGCGCCCGGAAAGGTTGACGAGCAGGATGGCCTCCTTGGGCAGCGTCGGAGCGATCTTCATCGCATAGGCGACGGCATGCGCCGATTCGAGCGCCGGCAGGATTCCCTCCTTGCGGGCGAGCGCGTGGAACGCTTCGAGCGCCTCCGCATCGGTAACGGCGACGTATTCGGCCCGCCCGGCGTCCTTGAGCCAGGCGTGCTCGGGGCCCACCCCGGGATAGTCGAGGCCGGCGGATACCGAGTGCGTTTCCGTGATCTGCCCGTTCGCATCCTGCAGGAGGTAGGTACGGTTGCCGTGGAGCACGCCCGGCTTGCCCGCGCAGAGCGAAGCCGCATGCCTT
>DASQYN010000641.1:0-4129 GCA_035639215.1 Burkholderiales bacterium | reverse complement strand
CCGCCGGATGATGTGCACGCGACATCCGCCTACCGCCGCCGCGTGGGCGCGGCGATGGCGGCGCAGGCGCTTACCGCCGCGGTGGCGGAGGCCCAGGCCGGCACAGGTGCTACACAGGAGGCGGCAGATGGCTGACCACGTGGCCGAGACGCGGGAAGCGCCGGAGCAGGGCGTGTCCGTCGCGCAGGTATCGATGACTGTCAACGGCACCGCCCGGCGGGCGACGGTCGAGTCGCGCAAGACGCTCGCCGACACGCTGCGCGAGGATTTCGGCTTCACCGGCACGCACCTCGGCTGCGAGCACGGCGTGTGCGGCGCGTGCACGATCCTCGTCGACGGCCGGCCGGTGCGCTCGTGCATCACTTACGCGGTGCAGTGCGAGGGCAGCGAGGTGCGCACCATCGAAGGCTTCGAGGACGACGCGCTGATGAAGCAGCTGCGCGCCGCGTTCTCGCGCGAGTACGCGCTGCAATGCGGGTTCTGCACGCCCGGTATGCTGATCGCAGCGCGCGATCTCGTGCAGCGCGTGCCGAACGCCGACGAGAGGCGCATCCGCGAGGAAATGTCGGGCAACCTCTGCCGCTGCACCGGGTACGTCGGCATCGTGCGCGCCATCGCGTCCGTCATCAAGGCGCGCAGCGCGGCGAACGAGACGATCGAGGCCCGGCCGAAACCTGCGCCGATCCCCCAGTTCACGCCTGCCGAGGCGCCCAAGGCGGCAAAAGCGGGACCCGAGCCAGTGAACGCCGGCACGCGCATCGAGGACGAGTTCAGCGTTGCCTATCCGATGGACAAGGTGTGGGCGGCCTTCGCCGACATGCCGGCGGTGGCCGCCTGCCTGCCGGGTGCGCAGATCACCGAGCAGCAGGGCGACTCGGTGAAGGGACGCATCCAGGTCAAGTTCGGACCGATGCGCGCCGCGTTTGCCGGCGCCGCGTCGCTCGAGCGCGACGCCGCGGCGCGCCGCGGCGTGATTCGCGGCGCCGGACAGGACAGCCTGTCGTCCTCGCACGCGAGGGGCGATATCGCCTATGCTCTGAGCGAGGACGGGCCCGGCCGCACGCGCGTGCGCGTCAGCATCGACTACAGCCTGCAAGGACCGCTCGCCCAGTTCTCGCGCGGCGGCCTGGTACGCGAATTCGTCGGCCGCATGGTGGCAGAGTTCGCCGCCAATCTCGATCGCAGCCTGGCCGCCGGCGGCAAGCCCGCGGCTCCGGCCGCCGAGATCGGCCTGGCCAGCGTGCTCTGGGCCTGGCTGAAATCGCTTTTCGGGAGGAGGGGATGACCATGAAGCTCTATCGCATCGCTTTGTCGCTCTTGCTCAGCCTGCTCGCCGGCGGCGCCGCCGCGCAGGGCGAGCCGCTCAAGGTGCGGCTCGACTGGACGCCGTGGGGCTCGCACGCGCCGATTCACCTCGCCATGCAGAAAGGCTGGTTCAAGCAGGCGGGGCTCGACGTGACGGTGGAGGACGGCAACGGCTCGGTCACCACGGTGCAGCTGGTCGGCGCCGGCAACTTCGACGTCGGCCATGCCAGCCTGGCGCCGATGATGATCGCCCACGACAAGGGGCTGCCGGTCAAGGCGATCGCCAATTTCGCGCGCAAGAACGACATCGGGCTCCTGGTGCCGCGCGGCGCCGGCATCCACGGCCCGAAGGACCTCGCCGGAAAGAAGATCATCTTCACCGCCGGATCGCTCGAGGCACCGTTCCTCGATACCTTCCTCGCGAAGGGCGGCTTGAAGCGCGAGCAGGTCGAGCTGGTCAACGTGGACGCGGCGGCGAAGGTGCCGACCTACGCGGCGAAGCGGGCCGACGGCGTGTTCTCCACGGTGCCCTTCGTGCTGCCCGCGGTCGAGGCGAGCCGACCCTCCGACGCGGTGCTCTTCTCCGACTACGGCCTGCAGTTCCCGAGCTTCGGCCTGCTCGCCTCCGAGGAGAAGATCAAATCGCGCGGCCCGGCGCTGCGCAAGTTCGCGAGCATCGTGAGCGGCGCCTGGGAGTACATCCTCCACGGCCACGAGGACGAGGCGGTGCAGGCGATCATCGCGCAACGCCCGCAGGCGAAGCTCGATCCCAAGGTGCTGCGCGCTCAAATCGAGGCGTTGAAGGGCTTCTTCGGCTCCGCAGCCGCGAAGAGCCTGCCGATGGGCGTGATGGCCGACGCGGACTGGATCGAAGGCATCCGGACGATGGCTTCGGTAAAGCTCATCAAGGACGCGCCGTCGTCGCAGTTCTACACCAACGACCTGCTCGACACGCAGCTCATCCGGGAGATCGGCAAGCGATGAGCGGGCGCCTGGCCGCAGGCGTCGAAGTGCGCGGCCTGCGCAAGGAGTTCGGCAGATTCCGCGTAAAGGCGCTCGAGGAAGTCAGCCTGTCGATTGCGCCGGGGCAGTTCGTGAGCGTCCTGGGACAGAGCGGCTGCGGCAAGAGCACGTTGCTTCGCTGCATCGCAGGACTGGAAGTGCCGAGCTCCGGCAGCGTAAGCGTGAACGGCACGCCGGTGAGCGCGCCGCCGGAAGGCCTCGGCATGGTGTTTCAGCGCGACGCGCTCCTCGACTGGCGCACCGTGGCGGACAACCTGCTCCTGCCTGTGGACTTCCGCGGCGGCGATCGCAAAGCGGCGCGGCAGCGCGGCGACCAGCTGCTCGGCCTCACCGGACTGAAGGGCTTCGAGAGCTACTACCCGGCGCAGCTCTCCGGCGGCATGCGCCAGCGCGTGGCGCTATGCCGCGCGCTGGTCGACGACCCGGTCCTGCTGCTCATGGACGAGCCCTTCGGCGCGCTCGACGCGCTGACGCGCGACCAGATGAACGTCGAGCTGCAGCGCATGTGGCTTACCGAGCAAAAGACGGTCGTCTTCGTCACGCACAGCATCACCGAGGCGATCTTCCTCGGCGACTGCGTCGTCGTCTTCACGCCGCGCCCCGGGCGCGTCGCGGAGGTGATCGACATCGACCTGCCACGCCCGCGCCGCCTGGCGGTGCGCGCGAGCGAGAAGTTCATCGGCTATGCGAGCCGCATCCGCGAGCTGTTCGAGCAAATGGGGCTTCTCAAGGAAGACGCATGAAAGGCACGCTCACCGCCATGACGGTGCTGGCCGCCGTATTCGTCGGCTGGGAGCTCGCGGTGCGCGCCTTCGCCATCAAGCCGATCATCCTGCCCGCGCCGAGCGCCGTCTTTGCCGAGCTTTTCAGCGATCCGCTGTGGTATCTGGGCCACGCATGGGCGACGCTCGCCGTCACGCTCGGCGGCTTCGCGTTCGCGCTGCTGTTCGGCGTCGCGCTGGCGGTGGCGATCGTCGAGTCGCGGCTGCTCGAGAAGACCATTTACGCACTGATCGTCGGGCTGAACAGCGTGCCGAAGGTGGCCGTGGCACCGCTCTTCGTCATCTGGCTCGGCACCGGGGCGGAGCCGAAGATCGCGATTGGCTTTCTCATTGCCGTGTTCGCCATCGTCATCGACACCGTGCTCGGCCTGAAATCGGTGCCTGCCGACATCCTCGACCTCGCGCGCTCGATGCGTGGCGGACGCCTGGCGACGCTCTGGCGCATCCGCTTTCCCTGCGCGCTGCCGTCCCTCTTCGCCGGCATGAAGGTGGCGATCTCGCTCGCGCTCGTCGGCACGATCGTCGGCGAGTTCGTGTCCTCGCAGCGCGGGCTCGGCTACGTCATCCTCAGCGCGCAGGGCACCTTCGACACCGCGCGTGTCTTCGCCGCCATCATCGTGCTGGGGATCATGGGCGTGGCGCTCTTCTGGCTGATTGCGCTGGTCGAGCGGCTCGCCATCCCCTGGCACGTTTCCCAGAGAGAGACCATTCCCACCGCATAGGAGGAGGCACCATGGCGCTCGTTCCCATCGCCAAGCAGGGCAACTTTCTGCACATCTACGACTTCAAGGTCGACCCGGATCACGTCGAGGACTTCATCCGCCTGTTCAACCAGTTCGACTACTCGGACGCCAATCCGATGCACAAGTCGCCGGCGCAGGTGAAGGACGGCGCGCTGGTTCAGGACGTTAAGGACCCGACCCGCTTCAGGCTGATCGGCGAGTGGGCGGACATCGAGGTGCACGCCAACATCCTGAAGACCTTCAAGGGCATCAAGCCCGAGTTCCTCCAGCACGTCC
>DASQYN010000640.1:0-9426 GCA_035639215.1 Burkholderiales bacterium | reverse complement strand
GTCCGCTACGAGGGCTACAGGCGTGCCGACGGGCTCTGGGACATCGAGGCCCACCTCACCGACATCAAGAACCACGACTACCGGCTGAAGACCGGCGTGCGCCGCGCCGGACAGGCGATCCACGACATGGGGATACGCATCACCATCGACCGCAGCTTCACCATCCTCGATGCCGTCGCCTGCACCGACGCCGTGCCTTATCCCGGCGGCTGCGAGAGCATTACGCCCGCCTATCGCAAGCTGCTCGGCCTCAACCTGGTGCGCGGCTTCCGCAAGCGCACCTGGGAGCTTTTCGGCGCCACGCGCGGATGCACCCATCTGACAGAGCTGCTTGCGGGGCTGCCGACGGCCGCGATCCAGAGCTTCGCGGGCGAGATGAAGGAAGAGCGCGACGACGGCGCGAAGCCTTTCCAGCTCGATCAGTGCCACGCGCTCGAGACGAGCACCGAAACGGTACGCGTCTGGTACCCGAAATGGTTCAGGGGGAAAGCGGCTTGAAGATCCACGAATACCAGGGCAAGCAGATATTGCGCGAGTACGGCGTGCCGACGCCGCGCGGCTTCCCGGCGATGAGCGTCGAAGAAGCGATCGAGGCGGCGAAGAAGCTCGGCGGCCCGGTCTGGGTGGTCAAGGCGCAGATCCACGCCGGCGGGCGCGGCAAGGGCGGTGGCGTGAAGGTGGCGAGGAGCCTCGACGAAGTTCGCAAGTACGCCTCGTCGATCCTCGGCATGCAGCTGAAGACGCACCAGACCGGTCCGGAGGGCCAGACGGTGCGGCGCCTGCTGATCGAAGAAGGCGCCGACATCCAGAAGGAGCTCTATGCCGGCATGGTGGTCGACCGCGGCACGCAGCGCGTCGTGCTGATGGCGTCCTCGGAAGGCGGTATGGACATCGAGGAAGTCGCCGCCAGCACGCCGGACAAGATCCGCAAGGTGTTCGTCGATCCGGCGCAGGGCCTCTCCGATGCCGACGCCGACGAAATCGCGCTCGCGATCGGCGTTCCGCAGAAGGCGCTCGCCGAAGGCCGCAAGGTCTTCAAGTCGCTTTACAAGTGCTTCGACGAGACCGACGCCTCGCTCGCCGAGATCAATCCCCTGGTGATCACCGGCGACCAGCGGGTGATCGCGCTGGACGCGAAGCTGAACTTCGACGACAACGCGCTCTTCCGTCATCCCGAGATCGCCGCGCTGCGCGACCTCGACGAGGAGGACCCGCTCGAGATCGAGGCGTCGAAGTACGACCTGAACTACATCTCGCTCGACGGCAACATCGCCTGCATGGTGAACGGCGCCGGTCTCGCCATGGCGACGATGGACACGATCAAGCTCTTCGGCGGCTCGCCGGCCAACTTCCTCGACGTGGGCGGCGGCGCGACCGCCGAGAAGGTCACCGCGGCCTTCAAGATCATGCTGTCCAACCGGAAAGTGAAGGCGATCCTCGTCAACATCTTCGGCGGCATCATGAAGTGCGACACCATCGCCACCGGGGTCGTCGCCGCGGCGCGCGAAGTGAACCTCAAGCTGCCGCTGGTGGTCCGCATGAAAGGCACCAACGAAGACCTGGGGAAGAAGATCCTCAAGGACTCCGGCCTGCCGATCATCTCGGCGGACAACATGGCGGACGCCGCAAAGAAGGTCGTCGCGGCGGTGAAGCGGGCGGCGGCGAAGAAGAAAGTGCCGGCTAAGAGGAAAAGGCCGGCGAAGAAGGTGAAGATCAAAATGAAGGCCAAGGCGAAGACCCGAAAGGTGAGAAAGAAAAAGTGATCGATCGCCTCGCCGCCCTCCGAACCCCCCGTTCGCCTTCGGCTCACGACCCCCTTGACAGGGGGTCAAGAAAGAAAAGCGCATGAGCATCCTGATTGACCGGAACACCCGAGTGATGACGCAGGGCATCACCGGCAAGACGGGCATGTTCCACACGCAGACCAGCCGCGCCTACGCGAACGGCAAGGAATGCTTCGTCGCCGGCGTGAACCCGAAGAAGGCGGGCGAGGATTTCGAGGGCATTCCGATCTTCGGCACGGTGGCCGATGCAAAGAAAGCCACCGGCGCCAACGTCTCGGTGATCTACGTGCCGCCGCCCTTCGCTGCGGCGGCGATCGACGAGGCGGTCGACGCGGAGCTCGACCTCGTGATCTGCATCACCGAGGGCATCCCGGTGCGCGACATGATCCGCACGCGCTACCGCATGCGGGGCAGGAAGACGCGGCTTGTCGGGCCGAACTGCCCCGGCGTCATCACGCCGGGTGAGATCAAGATCGGCATCATGCCGGGGCACATCCACAGGAAGGGGCCGATCGGCGTGGTGTCGCGCTCCGGCACGCTCACTTACGAAGCGGTCGGGCAGCTCACCGAGCTCGGCCTCGGCCAGTCGACCTGCGTCGGCATCGGCGGCGATCCGGTCAACGGCCTGAAGCACATCGACGTGCTGAAGATGTTCAACGACGACCCGAAGACCGAGGCCGTGATCATGGTCGGCGAGATCGGCGGCTCGGACGAGGAAAACGCCGCACGCTGGGTGAAGGCGCACATGAGAAAGCCGGTGGTCGGCTTCATCGCCGGGGTCACCGCGCCGCCGGGCAAGCGCATGGGCCATGCCGGCGCGATCATCTCGGGCGGCAAGGGTACCGCACAGGAGAAGCTCGCGGTGATGGAGGAATGCGGCATCAAGACCACCCGCAACCCCGCCGAGATGGGCAGGACGCTGAAATCCGCACTGAGGTAATCCGCGCGCCGCTCGTCGCCACGCTGCCCTACGCGGCGACGATCTTCCTTTCGTCGTTCCTGCTGTTCCTCGTGCAGCCGATCATCGCCAAGCAGATCCTGCCCTGGTTCGGCGGCTCGGCGGCGGTCTGGACTACCTGCCTGGTCTTCTTCCAATCGGTGCTGCTCGCCGGCTACGCGTACGCCGACGCGACGATGCGCCTCGGCTCGCGGCGTCAGGCGCTCCTGCACGTTGCGCTGCTCGCCGCCTCGCTTGCCTTCCTTCCGATCCTCGCGTCGAGCGCCTGGAAGCCGCACGGCGACGAGGCGCCGATCGCACGGATCCTCGTGCTCCTCGGCGCCACCATCGGCCTGCCGTATTTCCTCCTCTCGACGACGACGCCGCTGGTGCAGGCCTGGTATTGGCGGCGCTTCCGCAGCGCCGTGCCTTACCGTCTTTTTGCGCTTTCAAACCTCGCTTCGCTCCTCGCGCTGCTCGGCTTCCCGCTGCTCTTCGAGCCGGCGTTCGACCTCAAAGCGCTCGGCTGGGGGTGGTCGTTCGTCTACGCGGGGTTCGTGGTGCTCTGCGCGGTGCTCGCCCTCGGCTCGGCGAACGGCGAAGCGCCGGCCGCCGCCGCGGCGCGCACGGCGAGCCCTTCCCTCCAAAGGCAGGGGTCATGGCTCGCGCTCTCGGCCATGGGCTCGATCATGCTGCTCGCGGTCACCAATCACATCACCCAGAACATCGCGAGCGTGCCGTTCCTCTGGGTGCTGCCGCTCTCGCTCTATCTGATGAGCTTCATTCTCGCCTTCGATCATCCGCGCTGGTATGTGCGCCCGGTGTTCATCGTCGCCGCCGCGCTCGCCATTCCGGCGATGGCGTATTTCATACCGTCGCTCGACCTGGCGCTCGCCATTCCGCTGTTTCTCGTCGGGCTTTTCGTGGCCTGCATGCTCTGCCACGGCGAGCTCGCCCGCGCCCGGCCGGATCCGGCGCACCTCACGCGCTTCTATTTGATGATCTCGCTCGGCGGAGCGCTCGGCGCGGCGCTGGTCGCCGTCGTCGCACCGCTCACGCTGAAGGGCTACTACGAGCTCGGCCTGGCGCTGGTCGCGCTGGCGGTGGTGTTCCTGTCGCGCCTGCGCGGCGCGCTGCGCTGGGGCGGCGCCGGCATCATGATCGCGACGGTGGTGTTCGTCGTGCGCGGCGCCTACGACTACTCGAGCGGCATCCGGGTGATGGAGCGCGATTTTTATGGCGTGGTGCGCACCGCGGACCACGACGAGCCGGTGCGGTATCGCGCCATGTATCACGGGCCGATCATGCACGGCGGTCAGCTCCTCGACGACGCGTTGCGCAGCATGCCGGCCGACTACTTCAGCCCCGGGTCGGGCTACGGCCGGGTCTTCACGTCGCTGCGTGAAATGAGGCCGCGCCGGCCGCTCTCGGTCGGCGTCATCGGGCTGGGCGCCGGCGTGCTGGCGGCGTGGATGAAGCCCGGCGACCGGCTCGTCTTCTACGAAATCAGCCCCCGCGTGGTCGATATCGCGCGCCGCGAGTTCACCTTCCTCGCCGATACGCCGGCGCGCACCGAGGTCGTGATGGGGGACGGCCGCCTTTCGCTCGAGCGGGAGCCGCCGCGCGGCTACGACGTGCTCGGCATCGACGCCTTTTCCGGCGACTCCGTGCCGATGCACCTGCTTACCCGCGAGGCGATGGCGGTCTATCTGAAGCATCTCAAGCCCGACGGCGTCATCGTCTTCCAGGCGACCAACCGCTACATCGATCTGCTGCCGGTCGTGAAGCGCGTCGCCGCCGAGTTCGGCTTCGAGGCGGTCGTCGTTTCCGACAATCCGGACGAGGAGGAGGGCCCTCAGTACTGGTATTCCGCCACCGACCAGGTGATCGTCACGAGGAATCGCCGGCTGCTCGCCTGGCCGCGCCTTGCCGAAGCGGCAGAGGCGATCGCCGAGCGGCCCGAGCTGCCGACCTTCACCGACTCGCACCACAACCTCCTGCGCATCCTCAAGTCGGAGTAAGTCGCTGTAGCATCGCGTCCATGCGGCGCTTCAAGCAAGTGGACGTCTTCACTGCGCGACCGTTTCTCGGCAACCCGGTCGCCGTAGTCATCGACACGGAGGCGCTCGAAACCGCGGCCATGCAGCGCATCGCCGGCTGGACCAATCTCTCGGAGACGACGTTCCTCCTGCCGAGCCGCGCCGCCGACTATCGGGTGCGCATCTTCACGCCGCGTCAGGAGCTTCCCTTCGCCGGCCATCCGACGCTCGGTACCGCGCACGCCGCGATCGAGGCGGGTGTCGCGGTGCCGAAGGCCGGTCGACTGCGTCAGGAGTGCGGCGCCGGGATCCTCGATCTGCGGGTGGAAGGAAGCGCGATCTTCGTGCGCGCGCCGCAGCCCAAGGTCGCGGAGGTGAAGAACGCGGCGGGCGCTTGCGCGATTGCGCTCGCCGCGGGAACGCCGTTGCTGAAGATCGACGTCGGGCCGGTCTGGCTGGTCGGCGAGATGAGCGATGCCGCCGCTCTCGCTGCCTTGAAGCCCGACCTGGCCGCGCTGAGCGAATGGACCACCTCGCTCTCGGCAACCGGCGTCACCGTATTCGCGCCCGCCGGCGAACCGGGCTGCGCAGTACACGTCCGGTCGTTCGCGCCGGCGCACGGAATCCCGGAGGACCCGGTGTGCGGCAGCGGCAACATCAGCGTCGCCGCGTACCTGCGCGAGGCCGGGCGAGCAGCCGAGCGTTATGTCGCGCGCCAGGGGATGCAGCTCGGCCGCGATGGCCGGGTGACGATGCGGGTCAGCGATTCCGAGATCTGGCTCGGCGGCGAGGCCGTGACCTGCGTCGAAGGGGCGTTGCGCGACTAGGCCAGGTCCGGCTCGCCGCAGTGGCGGAGGATCTCGGCGCGCACCCGGTCGCGCAGCTTCACCGCGGCGTTCCAGTCGTCGCCTTCGGGCGCGACGGGGGCGCCGATCGTCACGCTGATCGGCGCACGGCGCAGGTACCACGTCTCGTCGCGCAGCGCCGAGCGCACGCCGCGCAACGCGACGGGAACCACCGGCGCACCCGCCTGCGCCGCGGTCTGGAAGGCGCCAGTGCGGAAAGGCATGAGGCCCGCGTGGCGCAGCAGGGTGCCTTCCGGAAAGACGATCAGCGACTGGCCGTCGCGCACCGCCGAGACGAGCTCGTCGGCATGCTCGGCGCTCTTCTGCACGTCGAAGCGCTCGACGAACTGCACCCCCAGGCCGCCGAGGAAGATGCGCGTGAGCGGATTGGCGGCGAGCTCGCGCTTTGCGACGAAGGCGTTGTTGCGCCAGGGCAGCACGGCGAGGAGCACCGCGCCGTCGAGGTAGCTCGTATGGTTCGCCGCCACGACATAGGCGCCGCTCGCTGGCAGATTCTCGCGGCCGCGCACGGCGAGCGGGATGGCGCAAAGGCGCAGGAACAGCCGCGCGGCTCGGCTCCCCACCCGCCAGGTGACCCGGCCGGGCGAGATCGCTGCCGCGGCCAGGAGGACGAGGAAGAGCACGCCGAACAGCGCCCAAGACCACAGCGCGTAGAGCACGCCGCGCGCAACGCGCGCGCCGCGCCGAAGCTGCGGCCCGAGGCCGGCCGCGGTGAGGCGCACCAGCTGCCACCATACCGCCTGCGGCTTGACCGCCGACGGTCCGCGCTCGTAGTACTCGCGCGCCGCGATGCGGCGGATCTTGCCGCTCGAGGTCTTCGGCACGGTATGCGGCGGCGCAAGCACGATGTCGTCGACCGGCGCGCCGATAAGGCCGAGCGCGAGCTCGTTGATGCGCGCGCCGATCTCGGCATGCCGCGCGGGATCCGGATCGCGCGTCTCCGCGAGCACGACGACCTTCTCGGTGCCGTTCGACGGATCGAGCGAGCCGAAGACCGCGACGCAGCCGCGCCGTACGCCGGCAATGTCGCCGACCGCCTCCTCGAGCTCGTACGGGCTGATGTTGCGGCCGCCGCGGATGATGATGTCCTTCTCGCGCCCGGTGATGTAGAGGTGACCGTCGGAGAGATAGGCGCGATCGCCGGTGTTGAGCCATTCGCCGGCGAACAGCGACTTGCTGGCCGCGGGATTGCGGAAGTAGCCGCTGGTCGCCGAAGGTCCGCGGAACTGAAGCAGGCCTTCGTGTCGGTCGGCGAGCTCGAGCCCGGCCGCATCGACTACGCGAACGTCGTGGCCGGACAGCACCTCGCCGCAGGAAACGATCTTGAGCGGTGACGGATCGTTCGGGCGCGCCGCGACCGCTTCGCCGCTCGCGGAGAAGCGCTGCCGGTCGAGCGCATCGACACGCCAGCGCTCGCCGGGCGGCGTGAATGCCAGGCCGACGGAGCACTCGGCGAGCCCGTAAACCGGCGACATCGCGTCCGCCCGGAACCCCCACTTGGCGAATTTCTCGGTGAAGCTCGCCATGGTTTCCGGACTCACCGGCTCGGCGCCGTTGAACGCGAAACGCCACGAGGCGAGATCCAGTCCCTCGAGCTCGTGCTCGGGAATGCGGCGCAGGCACAGCTCGTAGGCGAAATTGGGCCCGCCGGAAATGGTGCCGCGGTGGCGGTGGATCGCACGCAGCCACTGGCTCGGACGCGAGAGAAACGCGAGCGGCGACATCAGGACCACGGGGAATCCCAAATACATCGTGGCGAAGCAGCCGCCGATCAGGCCCATGTCGTGATAGAGCGGCAGCCAGCTCACGAACACATCCTCGCTCGTCGCGCGTGCCGCGCGACCCATGGCGCGCACATTGGCGAGCAGGTTCGCGTGCGTGAGCACCACGCCCTTCGGCTGGCCGGTGCTGCCCGAGGTGTATTGCAGGAAGCCGATCTGCCCGGCGCTGGCGCGCACCGGCGTGAACCCCGTTGCGCTCGCCGAGAAATCGCGCGTCGTCAGCACGGCGCGCAGCGATTCGACCTGCGCGCGCAACAGCCAGGCGATCGGCTTCGCCTCGGGCACGGTGACCATCAGCGCCGTCGCGGCGCTCTTCAGGATGCCGACATGCCGCGTCAGGTGGTCTTCGATGGTGGCGAGCCGGGCCGGCGGATACAGGGGCACCGGGATGCCGCCCGCGAGCAGCGTTCCGTAGAAGCAGAACAGATACTCGCGGCAGGTCGGCAGCATGATCGCCACCGTGTCGCCGGGCGCGAGACCGGCATCGGCGAGCTGCGCCGCGTAGGCGAGCGAGCCTTGCCAGAGCGAGCGGTAGGTGAGCTCGTGCTCCGCGCCTTCCTCGTAGAGGTGCACGCTGAGGCGATCGGGCTGGCGCTCGACGTGGTATTCCAGCGCCTCGGTCAGGGTCGACGCCTCCGCCGGTGGCCGCACCCCTTCGGACTGCACGAGGCTCGCCACCGAGCGGTCGGCCGCCTGCGGCGCCTGGCCGGCGCTCGCCAGCAGGAAGCGCAGCAGGTCGCGCGGCGTCTCACTGGAGGCGAGCGCCTGCTCCGGCAGGCTTGCCCCGAACTCGCGCTCGAGGCGCAGCACGAGCTCGACGCGGGCCAGGCTGTCCAGTCCGAGGTCGCGCTCGAGCGAGCTGTCGAGCGCCACGTAGGCGTTGAAGCTCGGCCGCGCTTCGCGCGCCACGGCGGCGACCACGGCGAGCACCCGGTTGGCGTCGAGCGAGGCTTCCGCCGGGCGAGGATGCAAGGCAGGCTGGCTCAAGGCGAGCGAGTGTACCGCGCGCCGGAATGTGAATTCTCCGTGAATTCGCAGCCCCGGCGCGGCGCCGGCGCTTGCTGCGACATGCGGCGGCTGGGACCATGGGCGCCCCCGTGAAGCCCGGCATCACCCTCAAGCTCTTTCTCGCGATCCTCGCGGCGAGCGTCGTCGCTGCCGCGGCGATGGCGCTCGCGACGCGCTTCAGCTTCCACTCGGGGTTCCTGGGCTACCTCGCGCAGGTCGATGCGCAGCGCCTCGAGGCGCTGTCGTCGGCGCTCGCCGAAAGCTACCGGCGCACCGGCAGCTGGGACTTCGTGCGCGGCGACTACGCTCGGCTGCGCGAGATCGCCATCGCTGCTTCTTCGCCGCAGGTGGCGCAGCGGCTGAGCGTGCTCGATGCAAGGCGCGAGCTGGTCGTCGGCAATCCGGAGCTCGCGCCCGAGGCGACGTTGCGCCCGGTGACCGTGGGCGAGCAGGTCGTCGGCTGGGTCGGGCGCTCGCCGCTGCGGCGACTTTCCAGCGCCGCCGAGGAAAGCTTCGAGGCGCAGCAGGAGCGCGCCGCCTGGGGCATCGCCGCGCTCGCCCTCGCGCTCGCCGCGGCGCTCGCGCTGGTGCTCGCGCGCGCGTTCCTCGTGCCCGTCAAGCGGATTGCCGAGGCCACGCACCGGCTCGCCGGCGGCGACTACGCCACGCGCGTCGCGCCTCGGGGTGGCGACGAGCTCGGCCGCCTGGCGCTCGACTTCAACCGCCTCGCCGAAACCCTGGAGCGCAACGAAACGCTGCGCCGGCGCTTCATGGCCGACGTCTCGCACGAGCTGCGCACGCCGCTCGCGGTACTTTCCGCGGAGCTCGAGGCGCTCGAGGACGGCGTGCGGCCGCTCACCCGCGAAGCGCTGGCGTCGCTGCGCAGCGAGACCGGTGCCCTCGGCAAGCTGGTCGACGATCTGAATCAGCTCGCGCTCGCCGACGTCGGCGCGCTCGCGTATCGCAAGCGCACGCTCGAGGTGGCGCCGCTCCTCCAGCAGGCGCTCGATT
>DASQYN010000639.1:0-4736 GCA_035639215.1 Burkholderiales bacterium | reverse complement strand
GCCGCTTCTGCGCCCGCAGCATGAACGGCCAGGTCGGAATGACGATCATCACCGCCCAGATCAGCGCGCCGAGGAACAGCACGGCGAGCACGATGCGTGTCAGGTCTCCCTGGTCTTCTTTCATCTCGACGACGCTATCGGGCATGACACCACGCCCGTTGACGCAGATCAAGCGGTAACAGCGACGAAAAACTAGGATGAAACCATGCGCATCGTGATCGGCAACCTACCCGAGGACATCACCGAGCAGGCGATCCAGACCGCGCTCGGCCAGTTCGCCCCGGTGGAGAAGATCAAGCTGGTGAAGGAAAGCGGCCAGCCCTCCGCGGTCATCGAGATGGAGATGACGCGCGCCGCGGCCGAGGCGCTGGCGAAGCGCATCGCCGGGCGCATCTATCAGGGTAAGCCCCTGAACGCCTGGGTGCCGGCCATGAAGTGGGAGGACTAGCCGTGGCGCTCTTCGACCGGGTCGCGGCGGCGCTCTTCGGCGACAAGGCCGGATCGGCCGACGCCGCGGCGGAGCGCAAGCTGGTGGCCGAGATGACCGAGGCGGTCGTCGACGCGGTCGAGCCGCGCGTGCGGCTGCATTCGCGCTACCGGGAGAAGCTCGACCAGCCGGTCCGCCAGGCCATCGGCTACCTGCGCGGGCTCGGCCGCCAGCCGCTCGAGCCGGTGCCGCTTAGCAAGGCGGCATGGGCGAGCGATCCGCGCGTCAACGCCTTCTTCGGCACGGCCGACAGCGTCGCGGCGTGCCTCGGCCGCAGCCCCGAGCTGCGCTCGTTCTTCGACAAGGCGGAGAACGCCGGCGTGCAGGAAGCCTATGCGCTGCTCGGCATGAAGAAGGAAGAGCGCAACGTCCTCGGCATGGAGCTGAAGGGCGACGCGGTGCAACGCGACGTCGCGCAGGTCCAGGTGAGCTTTTCCGGACACCGCATCGTGGCGCCGGCTGCCACGCCGGCGGCGGCGCGTCTGGAGGTCGGCCGGCGCATCCTGCTGCGCCTCGCCCAGGTCGCGCTCGCGCGCATCGTCGCCGCCGAATCGAAGGCGACCGAGCTCGCGCAGCACAAGAGCTATCTCGCCTCCCGCATGCGCGTGCTGCAGCTCGCGCGCGACGGCATGCAGGGCGTGGTCGAGGATCCGGCGAAGATCGGCGAGGAGATGAAGGCCCTCGAGCGCGAGATGAAGGAAACCGTCGAAGGCTACGCCGAGACCAAGGGACGGCTCGCCACGCTGGAAGGCTATCTCGAGCACATCGACGAGGTGTTCTCGCATCCGCAGCAGCATGTCTCGCTCAGCCATACGCCGCTTCGCATCAGCCGCCTCGGCGTGCGCGTCGAAGGCGAGGCGAGCGGGCCGGTTAACGAGCTCGCCCTCGCCGAGCTCACCCTCGGCGAGGGCTTCCGCGCCGCCATCGCCATCGTGCAGTGCCCGCGCGCCGGGCTCGTCTCGAAGGAAGAGCTCATTGCCCAGGCGGAGCGTTCTCTCTAGGAGGTTCGATTCATGACCGATCTCGCGAAGCGGATGTCCCGCGGCCAGGACCTGTCGCTCAAGGTGGGCCGCGTGCTGCAGACGCGCCTCAACCTGGCGAACGAAAAGTTCTCTGCCTCAGCTCAAGCGGCTGCGAAGGAGCTCACGGGGCTGGCCAATGCGGCGCTCACGCCCTGGAATTTCTGGAGCTACGGCGTCGATGCCGCGCAGCGCGCGATCCTCTTCTGGGACGCGCTGCGCCAGCGCGGCAACCAGTTCGTCGAGCGCGCGCAGCAGGGCCTGCCGCCGGTGCTGCGCTTCGACTACGAGAGGGTGATGGACGGCCGCACCCTCGAGCGTCCGGTGAACTACGCACTGGTGCGCATCGTCCCGCCGAAGGGCGTGAGCGTCGATGCGAAGCGCCGCCCGTACGTGATCATCGACCCGCGCGCCGGGCACGGCCCGGGCATCGGCGGCTTCAAGGACGACTCGCAGGTCGGCGTCGCGCTGCGCGAAGGCCACCCGGTGTACTTCGTCATCTTCTATCCCGAGCCCGAGGAAGGGCAGACGCTGCTCGACGTGTGCGCCGCGGAGCGCGAGTTCGTGCGTCGAGTGCGCGAGCTGCATCCGGACGCGCCCAAGCCGGCGATCGTCGGCAACTGCCAGGGCGGCTGGGCGGCGATGATGCTCGCTTCGGCGAGCCCGGAAGACACCGGCCCGATCGTCATCAACGGCGCGCCCATGTCCTAC
Organism: Burkholderiales bacterium; assembly: GCA_035639215.1. Taxonomy (GTDB): domain Bacteria; phylum Pseudomonadota; class Gammaproteobacteria; order Burkholderiales; family SG8-39; genus SCGC-AG-212-J23. The sequence goes on along the minus strand of DASQYN010000639.1, from coordinate 2,519 downwards.
TGGGGCGGCGCGTGGAGCGAAGGCGAGGGCGACAACCCGATGCGCTACGCCGGCGGCCTGCTCGGCGGCACCTGGCTTTCCTCCCTCGCCTCGGACCTCGGCGCGGGCAAGTTCGACGGCGCGTGGCTGGTGCAGAACTTCGAGAACCTCAACCCGGCGAACACCTACTGGGACAAGTACTACCACGTGTTCGCCAACGCCGATACCGAGCCGCCGCGCTTCCTCGAGTTCGAGCGCTGGTGGGGCGGCTTCTACCTGATGAACCGCGACGAGATCGAGTGGATCACGAAGAACCTCTTCGTCGGCAACCAGCTCTGGAAAGGCGGCATGTTCGACCTGCGCGAGATCAAGGCGCCGATCGTGCTCTTCGCCTCCATGGGCGACAACATCACGCCGCCCCAGCAGGCGTTCAACTGGGTCGCCGATGTGTATGCCAGCAGCGACGAGATCAAGGCGCGCGGCCAGGTGATCGTCGGCCTGGTGCACGAGGACGTCGGGCACCTCGGCATCTTCGTCTCGGGAAAGGTGGCGAAGAAGGAGCATGCGCAGATCGTCTCGGTGCTGAAGTCGATCGAGGCGCTCGCGCCGGGTCTTTACGCGATGGACATCAAGGAAGAAAAGGGCACCTACTCGGTGAGCTTCACCGAGCGGCGGCTCGAGGACATCGCGGCGCGCCTCAACCGCTTCCAGCGCGCCGACGAGAAGCCCTTCGAGGCGGTGCAGGCGATCTCGGAATTCAACCAGCGCGCCTATGAGCTGTTCGCCCAGCCGATGGTGCAGGCGCTCTCTAACGAGTACGGCGCGAAGCTCTCGCGCAGCTTCCATCCGCTGCGGCTGCAGCGCTGGGTCTTCTCGGACATGAATCCCTGGCTCGCCTGGCTCGGGCCGGCCGCGCAGGCGGTGAAGGCGCAGCGGCAGGCTTTGCCTCCGGAGGACCCGTCACGCAAGGCCGAGAGGACTTTTTCGGAGATCGTCAGCGCGTCGCTCGAGTATTACCGCGCCGTGCGCGATGCCCTGAGCGAAGCGGCGTTCTTCCAGATCTACGGCAATCTCTTCTCGCTCTATCTCGCCGACCGGCCGCAGGCGGCGCCGGCGCCGCAGTCAGCCGCGCTGCCCGCCGTCCAGGATGCGGCGCGCGGCGGCTATGCCGAGGCGCTGGCGCGCGTCGCTTTCCTCCTCGCGCGCAAGGGCGAGCCGCTGCCGCTCTCACGCATCGAGCTCAAGCAGGAGCTGATGCGCGACTACGGCGAGTTCCTGCCGAAGATGTCGCGCGACGAGGCGCGGCGCCTGCGCGGCGAGCAGGAGATCGTGGTGCGCAGCGAGCCCGACAGGGCGATCGAGGCTCTGCCGTCGCTCCTGAAACAACCCGAAGATCGCGCGCGTCTGCTGACTTTCGTCGACCGGCTGCTGGGCGACCGGCGCGTCCAGGGTATCGAGCCGACGCAGGACCAGAAGGCCATGCTCGCGCGCATCCATGCGGTGCTCGGCGGCGCGCCCGGCCCGGCGCCGCGCGGCCGGCGGCGCGCGCTGCACGCCTAGACACGACGGGAAAGACCATGGAACGCAAACACGAGAAGTACCAGCGCCTGATCGAGCGGGCCAAGGCCGTCCGGCCGGTGCCGACTGCGGTGGCGCATCCCTGCGACGAGTCTTCGCTCACCGCCGCGGTGGACGCGGCGAAGATGGGACTGATCGTCCCGATCCTCGTCGGCCCGAAGGCGCGCATCCAGGGCGCGGCCGAGAAGGCCGGCCTGGCGATCGGCGCCTACGAGCTCGTCGACGCGCCGCACAGCCACGCCGCGGCGGCGCAGGCGGTGGCGCTGGTACGCGAGGGCCGCGCCGAGTGCCTGATGAAGGGCAGCCTGCATACCGACGAGCTGATGGGCGCGGTGGTCGCGCGCGAAGGGGGGCTGCGCACGGCGCGGCGCATCAGCCACTGCTTCGTGATGGACGTGCCCTCGCACGACGAGGTGCTCATCATCTCGGACGCCGCGGTGAACATCGCGCCGACGCTCGAAGAGAAGGTCGACATCGTTCAGAACGCCATCGATCTCGTGCGCTCGCTCGGCGCAAGGGAGGTCCGCGTGGCGATCCTTTCCGCCATGGAGACGGTCAACCCGAAGGTGCCCTCGACCATCGAGGCCGCGGCGCTCTGCAAGATGGCCGACCGCGGTCAGATCACCGGCGCGATCCTCGACGGGCCGCTCGCGCTCGACAACGCGATCGACCTGCAGGCGGCGAAGATCAAGCACATCCGCTCGCCGGTCGCCGGCCGCGCCAACGTGTTGATCGTCCCCGACCTCGAGGCGGGCAACATGCTAGCCAAGAGCCTGACGTTCCTCGCCGGCGCCGATGCCGCGGGCATCGTGCTCGGCGCGCGCGTGCCGATTATCCTGACGAGCCGCGCCGACTCGGTGACGACGCGCCTCGCCTCGTGCGCGATCGCCTCCCTGGTGGCCGAGGCGCGCCGCCAGGCGCCGACCAAGCTCGCCGCCTAGGGGAGGCGCCATGGCGGACGC
>DASQYN010000638.1:0-3082 GCA_035639215.1 Burkholderiales bacterium | reverse complement strand
TCGGGCCGATCGCCTCCAAGCTGGTGCGCTCGGCAGCCAAGTCCGCCGGCTCGATCGGCGAGGTGGCGCGCAAGCTCGCGCCGGAGATTCCGGACGACGCCAGCCGAGCCGCGTTCCTCAAGAAGTATTCATCGCAGGTTCACGTCTCTACGCCCAGCCGTCCCAATCCGTCGGTTCCCGGGCCGGGCGGGCTGAGCGACGCGGTGCTCGCCAAGGCGGAGGCTGATCTCGCCGCCCACATCGGCGCAGTCGCGAAGGTGCTGGTTAGGCGCTTCGCGCACAAAGCGCGCAGCGAAGCCGAGCTCTACCTGCTGCTCTCCGATCACATCGAGGACCCGTCCGACCGCAAGGCGTTCGTGCGCAAGGCGCTCACCATCTCCGGCCGGCGTTCGTAGCCGCGCGGCGGCCTACGCTTTGAAATCGGCCGTGACCGCCTCGCAGTACATTTCGATTCTCGTGAGGGCAACCCGGTCGCCGGGACCCGGCGCTTCCGGCGCGACCTTCACGACGCCGAGGTTGAAGAGGTTCAACGCGAGCAGCGCGGATTTGCGATCGGGCGTCAGGTATTCGAGCAAGCCGACGCGCTCCTGAGCGCTCTTGTTCGCGAGCACGAAATCGCGGTGCCAGTCGTACATGGGCTTCGCCGACGTCTCCGGGATCGTGACGACGAGGTTCGGGATATCGACGCCCGTGCGTCCGGCCGAGGCCGTCGCGATCCTGATCGCCATGGCCTCGACTCTGGCGGCCCTCGCCGTGGCGGCTTCCAGACCCTGGATGCTCAGCCGGAAGCTCGAGCTCAGGAGATGCGGCACGCGCGACGCGGCCGGCGCTGCCGTGCCCGCTTTCGGGGCGGCGAGCGTCACCATCTCGGGAAGGAAGGTCACGCGTATTGCGGCGGCATCCTTCGACGCGGCGTCGCAGGCGGGAAACTCCACCTCCGTGATCAGCGCATCGCGAAACTCGCGCCGCGTTACGGCTCTCCCCGTCGCATCGAACGCGACGATCGCGCCGCTCCTGCGCGCCGGCTTCGCATTCGGCTCGAAGCTCGACTTGAGCCAGGCGTAGCCGGACTTCGCCATCGGCGGATTGACCTCGACGCTCATCGGCTCGACCCGGTAGCCGGCGAGATGCTTGTGCCGCATGCCATCGGGACCCTGCTTTTCGACCACCACCTCGCCTGCCACGTCGCCGCCGCTCACCGCGGATACGGGGCCGACGAGCGCGCCTTCGAGCTCCAAGGCGTAAACGCCTCGCACAGGCTGCGCCACGGCCGCCCGGGACAGGCCGAGCCAGCCGCTCGACGGCATTGCGAGGGCAAGGCCGGCGAGACGCGGGAAGAACTGTCGTCGCTTCATGGTCGCGGTGCCTCCTTGGCGGCGCGGGTGTAGGAGACCAGCTCGTCGCGATCTTTCCGGATGACCACGCCCTTCGAGCTCGTTTCTTCGTACTCGTAGGCCACGAAGCGCGCCACCGCCGGGCTGTACCAGTAGCGGTGCACGCCAAAGCCTTCGAGCGGCGTGCCGTCTTTCCTGCGGCCCTTGTATTTGTTCGTGCCCTCGACGCGCAGCGTATCGAAGATCCCGGCCGGCACGACGATCCGCTCCTGGCGGATGACGCGGAAGGTATACGCGTGCTCCACCTGGCGATCGGGCGAGTCGCGCACGGCGCTCAGCTGCCACGTCCTGCCGATCTGCATCGGAAAGTCGTAGTTGGGCCGCTTCGGCGTCCACTTCTGCACCAGCTTGCCGTCCTTCGTCTCGCGCAGCAGGTTCCACGACTTGTCGGTGACGTAGTCCTTGCCGAAGCGCCACTCGTTCGCCGTCGTGGCGGTGAGCTTGACGGTGTATTTCTTCGTCACCGAGCCGCTCAGCAGGTCGATCACCTGGTAGGTCCAGCTGTCCCCGACGTGCAGCGCCGGCGCGCCGATTCGCTCGATCGGCTTTTCCGGACCCGGCGCGATGGAGGCCGCGGGTCGTGCGGGCGGCTTGGGGACGAAAACGAAGTCGCCCTCGAGCGACGTGCTCTCCCAGGGCACCTGCTTGCCTTTCGAGTCGCGCCGCACGCCGGCGCGCACGTCCTTGAACACGTCCTCGATCTTCACTCCGGGGCGCAGCATGGCTTTCAAGAGGTGCTGGGTGTAGAGGCCGTTCTTGCCCTGCCCGTCGCTCGCCACCGATCCCGGGGACGTGGCGAAGGCGATGAAGGTGCCGACCGGGGCGTCCATCTGCGCCAGGCCTGCGGCCGCCGAGCGCGCGCTTCGCGCGAAGGGATTGTTGCGGCAGGCGTCCAGGATCACGATGTTCAGCCGGTTGTTCGCCGCTTCCATCTTGTCCAGCACCTGGTTCGCGTCGACGCTGTTGTAGGCGACCTCGTCCTCGCGCTCGATGTTCGCGTCCACCGGGATGAGGAAGTTCCGGCCCTTGACCTGTACGCCGTGTCCCGCGAAATAGAACAGGCCGACCCCGCCTTTTTGCAGCGCATCGCCGAACTCGCGCAGCACCACCTGCATCTCGGCGCGGCCGACGTTCTCCTTCTCGACCACGTGGAACCCCGAGCGGCCAAGCGCCTGGGCGATCGCCCGCGCGTCGTTGACCGGGTTGAGCAGCGGCCCGTCCTTGTACTGGCCGTTGCCGATGACCAGCGCGACGCGCTGCTCGGGCATCGCCGGCGCCGCCGCCGGGCGCTCGCCCATCCTGAGGACGCGTTCCTGGGCGAGCGCCGGCGTTATCGCCAGGCCTAGAAGGAGCAGCGCGCTGACTGCAGCGCGAATCGCTTTCACTCGTGCCGGAACCACCTCGTCACGACCACTTCGCCGCTTTGCGGCTGCGCGGCGGCGAACGCCTGCGGCGTGAACGAGTAGCGCTGGCCCGATTCGCTGGTCACCGTGCTCTTCGCGGCCATCTGGACCTTCACGAGCCCGCGGCTCGCAGCGTCCTGAACCGCCGGCTCGCGCACCGGACGATAGCCGCGCGAAAGGCTCGCCCGGCTGGTCTTCGCGAGCTGGCCGAGCGCGGTCTCGATGTCCGGGCGGGCCCGGCGCGAGGCGACGAAGAAGACCTGCTCGACGCCTTTGTGCTCGTCG
>DASQYN010000637.1:0-2995 GCA_035639215.1 Burkholderiales bacterium | reverse complement strand
AATCTGGTCGTAGTTCTTCGCCTCGCCCCCGAACTTCTTCGCCAGAATGTGCGTCATCGCCGCCGTCAGCGTCGTCTTGCCGTGATCCACGTGCCCGATCGTGCCCACGTTCACGTGCGGTTTGGTGCGCTCGAATTTGCCCTTTGCCATTTCGTCCCTACCTCGCTCCTGACCTCGCCCTTCGTGACCTGGTGCCCATGACGCGGATTGAACGCGTGACCTCTCCCTTACCAAGGGAGTGCTCTACCACTGAGCTACATGGGCGAATCTTGAGCTGCCGAATCTGCTGCGCTCCGGTTTCCTCGGATTTCCTCAGTGGACCTGCCCTTGCGCTGGAGCGGGTGAAGGGAATCGAACCCTCGTCATAAGCTTGGAAGGCTTCTGCTCTGCCATTGAGCTACACCCGCGCTTCCGACATTCGCTTGTACCGATCACCCTTGCCCGTCCGCTCGAGGCCGATTGCTGGTGGAGGGGGTTGGATTCGAACCAACGTAGGCGCAAGGCCAACAGATTTACAGTCTGCCCCCTTTAGCCGCTCGGGCACCCCTCCGCGGAACCCGAAATTATCTGGGTAATCCGCTGCTTGGTCAAGAAAATCGCTACCGAATCTCGACGAGGCAATCAGCTGCCATAGCGCGCCGGCGCAGCGAGCGCGCGCAGAGCGTCGACGGCGCTGCAGCAGGCGAGCCAGGAGGTCTTCGGATTCTCGGGCGTCGGCACGTTCTCCAGCACGACAGTGAATCGGCCGCTGCGTCCGCTGACTCGAATCGTGTGCGTATTTCGCTCGATCGCCGGGTCGGCGACCACGCGCAGCCGGGTGCGGTCCATGCCGATGCCGGCCAGCGACAGCACGGCCGCGATGTTGACGTTCTGGGGGAAAAGCGGCACGCCCTCGCGCGCCGGGCCGTCGAAGAGGACGTGAGGCGCCTCGAGCCGATCGAGCGGGATACCGAGCCGCTCGACGTAAGCGATGCCCTTCCAGGCGAGCGGCGGCTTCGCCACCTGAATGGAGACCTCCTCGACGCCGGCAACGCAGGCGGCGTTCAGGGCGTCGAGCCCGCCGATGCCGCCCGAAGGCACGAGCAGACGCGCCCCGCTCGCCGCGGCGGCCGCTTCCGCCGCGCGCTTGAGCACCTCGTCCGCGAGCGCGCCGGCCGAGAGCACGACGACACTGATCCGGGCGCCGAGCAGCGCTACCAGATGCTCGCGCACGGCTTCGTGTGATGCCGCTTCGAGCACCGCGTCGGGCCTGGACTGGGCGAACGCTTCGCCGCCGATCGCGTAGGGCACGCCGAACTTGCGCGCCAGATCGGCGCTCTTCGACGCGGCTCGCCGGCCGACCAGCGCGACGATCTCGATGCCCGGCAGCTTGCCGGCGGCGGCCTGCTCCAGCACGAGGCGCGCAATCATGCCACCGCCCAGTAGGGCGACCTTCAGCGGCCTCGGGGCGTGCGGCGCGGGCGACGGCATGGCAGTATCATGGGCGAAAGGGAGATCTACCGTGAGAATCGCGATTCTAGAAGACGATCCCGATCAGCTCGCGCTGCTGAAGCGCTGGATCGGCGAGGACGGGCACGACGTGCATGCCTGGACCAGCGGCCGCGAGGCGATGAAGCAGGCGGGGCGCGAAAGCTTCGATCTTTTCATGCTCGACTGGCAGGTGCCCGACGTCTCGGGCGCCGAGGTGCTCACCTGGCTGCGCTCCAACGTCTCCAAGACGGTGCCGGTGCTGTTCGTCACCGTGCGCGACTCCGAGCAGGATATCGTCTTCGCCCTCGAGCACGGCGCCGACGACTACATGGTGAAGCCGGTGCGCCGCCAGGAGCTGCTCGCCCGCGTGCACGCGCTCCTTCGCCGCGCGTATCCCAGCGAAGAGAAAAAGCAGCTTTCCTTCCCGCCGTTCGACATCGATATCCAGCGCGGCGAGATCCGTAAGGACGGTACCAAGGTCGAGCTCACGCCGAAGGAGTTCGAGCTGACCGTCACGCTGTTCCGCAACATCGGGCGGCTGATGTCGCGCGGTCACCTTCAGGAGACGGTCTGGGGCCGCACCGGCGACCTCGCCACCCGTACCGTCGACACGCACGTCAGCCAGGTGCGCAAGAAGCTCGACCTGAGGCCCGAATCCGGCTACCGCGTCGTGCCCGTTTACAACTACGGTTACCGCCTGGAACGCCTGGAGCCGCCCAAGGCGGACCAATAGCGCAGCGCCAAACCGTCCACCTTAGCGCAGCGCTTGAATGCGCTGTTCCGCGAAGGCCCGCACGTCGGGGTTGACCGGGCCGGCGGCAAGTGCCTGGCGGAAGGCGTCGGCGGCTTCACGGCGCTGATGCAGCGCCTCGAGGGAAATGCCGAGCCCGATCCACGCCGGCGGCAAGGCCGGTTGCCGCCGCAGCGCCGCGCGGTAGGCCTCGGCGGCGTCGGACTGGCGGCCAAGCCGCTGCAGGACGGTGCCGCGCAGCAGCTGAAGCTCCGGGGTGTCGGCGGCCCCAGCGGCCGCGCCGTCCAGGGCCGCTAGAGCGGCGGGAAGATCCTGGCGCTCGATATGGATGCGCGCAAGGGCGACGGCGAAGTCGGGCTGTGCGGCGTCGCGCTCTAGGCCTTCCTCGAGCAAACGCTGCGCCGAATCGAGCTCGCCTCGCTCGAGTCGCATCGCAACAAGCGCCTGGCGTGCGCCGCGATGGCCGGCATCGAGCTCCAGGGCCTTCGCAAAATGCGATTCCGCCTCGGCCGCACGCCCTAGCTTGAGCACGGCGGCGGCATAGCGGAACTCGTTCTCCGCGCGCTCCGCTGGAGTGCTCAGGCGGTCGCGGCGCTCGACCTTGGGCGCGTCCTCGGCTCGGGAAGGAACGATGGCGGCGGACTTGGCGGGCGAGGGCTTCGCCGGCCCTGCCAGCGGCGCGCGGGGTGACTCGACGATCGGCGTTTCGATCGACTTTGCAAGACGAAAGGTTTGCTGCGCGGCGGGGGCCGAGGTGGCAGCGGCAGTCGCGGG
>DASQYN010000636.1:0-4423 GCA_035639215.1 Burkholderiales bacterium | reverse complement strand
GAAGCGACGTCGTTGCGCGCGATTATGAGCAGAGAAGCGCAACGCGCCTCGCGCGCCAGCTCGAGCACTCCGTCGCCGTAGGAGGCATACGGCGCGAGCGTCTGGAAGACATATCGCTGCGGCCGCTTGTAGACACGGGCCGAGGCGCCGCCGCCGTTGGCCATGACGTGTCGCGCACGGTCCGCTTCAGCCGCCGCGACCAGCGTCGCCGCCGAGCCGTAGGGGCCGACGAGCAGGCTCGCCCCATCGGCGAGCAGGCTGGCGTACGCCGGTCCGGCCCGCGCCGCCTCGGAATGATCGTCAAGCATGCGCAGCTCGACCTTGCGGCCCAGCAATCCTCCGGCGGCGTTGATCTGCTCCTGCCAAAGGACAAGCGCGTTGCCATAGCTCTCGGCAAGCCTCGCCTGGGAGCCCGTCTGGGACACCACTGCGCCGACGATGACGGGCGTCTCCTCGGCATGCGCCGGAACGAGCGCCACGGCAAGCGCAAGGGCGGCCGCGATGTAAGAAAATCGGCTCAACATGGATCTGCAGAAAAGGCTTGCCGACATTGTAGGCGCGGCGAATGTCCTTACCAGCGCCGAGGACACGCGACCCTATTTCAGCGACTGGCGGCGGCAATACTTCGCGAACGCCGAGGCGGTCGCCCGCCCGGCGACGACGGCGCAAGTTGCGCAGATCGTGCGCTTGTGCGCCCGGGAAAACGTGGCGGTCGTGCCGCAGGGCGGCAACACCGGATTGTGCGGCGGCTCGGTGCCGACCGGCCGGCGGCGCGAGATCGTTCTCGCGCTCGGTCGCCTGCGACGCATCCGCGAGGTCGACGCGCTGAACGACACGATCACCGTCGAAGCGGGCTGCGTGCTCGCGGACGTGCAGCGCGCCGCGGAGGAGGCAGGACGGCTTTTTCCGGTCTCGCTCGCCGCGGAAGGCAGTTGCCAGATCGGGGGGAACCTCTCCACCAATGCCGGCGGCGTCAATGTGCTGCGTTACGGCAGCACCCGCGAGCAGGTGCTCGGCCTGGAGGTGGTGCTGCCCGACGGCAGCGTGTGGCATGGGCTGCGCGGCCTGCGCAAGGACAACACCGGCTACGACCTCAAGCAGCTCTTCCTCGGCGCGGAAGGAACGCTCGGCGTCATCACCGCCGCCGTGCTGCGCCTGCATCCCAGGCCGTCAGCGAGCGCCACCGCCTGGGCGGCGCTCGGGCGTCCGCGCGCCGCGGTATTGCTCCTCGGTCTGTTGCACGAGCTGCTCGGCGAGCGGATCAGCGCGTTCGAGCTGCTTTCGCAGAGCTGCCTGGACGCGGTGCTGGCGCATTCCCCGGATATCCGCCCGCCGCTCGCTCAACCGCATCCGTGGCACGTTCTGGTCGAGCTGGCGGACACCGGCGGACAAGCCGAGCTCGCGCAGCGCATGGAGCGCGCGCTCGCCGAGTGCGCGGAGCGCGGCCTGATCGATGACGCGGTGCTCGCGCAAAGCGGCGAGCAGGCGCGTGCGCTGTGGCGCATCCGCGAGACCGTCCCCGAGGCGCAGTTCACGAACGTGAAGCACGACGTGGCAGTCCCGGTTTCGCGCACGCCGGAGCTGATCGAGCTCGCCGGCGCCCGGCTCGCAGAACGCTTTCCCGGGGTGCAAATCTACGCCTTCGGGCATGTCGGCGACGGCAACATCCACTACAACGTGGGACCGGCGCCTCTACTGGCACAACGCGACGCGGTGAACCGCATCGTCTACGATGTGGTCGCCGAGCTCGGCGGGTCCATCTCCGCCGAGCACGGCCTCGGGCAGCTCAAGCGCGACGAAATCCGGGCGCACAAGGACGCGCTCGAGCTCGAGCTCATGCGGCGGATCAAGCAGGTGCTCGATCCGCAGGGGTTGATGAACCCGGGTAAGGTCCTCTAGCGCTCGCGCACGAACGCGACAGCGCGCGAGCCGTCGCCCTCGTCCATCCGGCCGACGATGCGCTCGCCCTCGACTCGGCCGCTGAAGCGGCCGCGCCGCGAGCGCCAGCTGATTTCGCGGCCGCGGATTGCCGCTTCGCTCGCCCCCTCGATTTCGATCTCCTGGTAGTTCTGCGCGATGCGCACGCGCTCTTCGCCGCTCTGCCACGTTCCCCGGACGTTCGCCGGGACGATCCACAGGTAGAGCGTACTCGTGCCGCCCTGGCCGGGATGCGGCGAGCGCACTTCGAGCGTCTCGATGCGGTCGGGGCGCCAGCCCCACATGTGGAAGGCGTGCGAAACGATGCGCGCGCCGGGCTGCAATTCCGAGATGAAACGCGGCTGCAGCTTCCAGATCAGGTCGGGAAGCAGATACACCGTCACTACCGTCGCCTGCGAGATGTCCGCGTGGAGCACGTCATCCTCGATGAAGCGCACTTTATCGGCCACGCCGGCGGCGCGAGCCTTCTCGCGCGACTCGGCCACGAGGCGGCCGTCGAAGTCGATGCCCACGCCGCGCGCGCCGAATCGCCGGGCCGCCGCGATGACGATACGGCCGTCACCGGAGCCGAGATCGACCACGAGGTCGTCGGCACCCGTCCGCGCGAGCGCAAGCATTCGCTCCACCACGTCGTCCGGCGTCGTGATGAAGGGCGCGCGCAAGTCGCCGTCCTGCGCGGCTGCGCCGAGCGCGAAGCAGGCCGACAGCGCGGCGAGGAAGCGGCGCGGCATACGCGCCACTGTAGCGCAAGAAAAAGCCCGGCCGCGGGCCGGGCTCGAGCACAACGGCTTTACTTGCCGGCTTCGGACTTCGTTTCGGACGGGGTTGCGGACTTCGCTGCGCCCTTGGACTTGCTCTTCGGCGCGGACTTGTGGGTTTGCGCTTTCTTGTGCGTTTTCGCCTGCTTCTTGGCGGGCTGCGCCGGCTGCGCCTTCTGCGTTTCCGCGCCGGTCTGGCCCTTCGGCTCCGCCGGCTGCGCCTGAGCAAAGACGCTGGCCGCAAAGGCCGAGGCGACCAACGTGACGAGCACTTTCTTAAGCATGAGACTCTCCTGTTTTGAATGAGCGATCCGTTGCGGACCTGCTTCCTATAACGCAGCTCGGCCGGCCTCGGTTGACGAGACGCCCGCTGCATCGCCGGCGGCAAGGCCACATAATTGCGCCGTTATGCAGCGGACATGAACATCGAGGATTTCGCGGCACACCTGCCGGCGGGCGACATATGGGTGTTCGGCTACGGCTCGCTGATGTGGTCGCCCTGTTTCCCCTATCGGGTAAGCCGGCTCGCGCGCGTGCACGGCTATCACCGGGCGCTCTGCATCCTTTCGACGCGCTATCGCGGGACGCGGCTCAAGCCGGGACTGGTGATGGGGCTATGCCGGGGCGGCTCATGCTGGGGGATGGCCTTTCGCATCGCCGCGCCCGACGTGCGGCGCACCTTGCGCCGGCTATGGCGCCGCGAGATGCCGCGCCGCGTCTACCAGCCGAAGCTCGTCGCCGCGACGCTGCGCGATGGCCGCGCCGTGCGAGCCCTCGCCTTCCTCGCCGATCCCGCGCATCCGGCCTACGTACGAGAGCTCGACCTGCACGGCCGCGCCCGGCTTGTGGCGCAGGGAATCGGCCAGCGTGGCCCTTGCATCGACTATATCCGTGCCACGCTCGACCACATGCACGAGGTAGGCGTCCCGGATCCTCACCTCGAGCGCGTCCTGCACGCCGCGCTCAAGCTGCGGCAGTCGCCTGCCTCATCCGCCCAAGCGCCTGCTCGAGGCGGGCGCGCTGCGTTCCGAAGTTGAGGCGCACGAAGCGCGGCGCCCCGAACTGCGCTCCCGGAGAGAGCGCGACGCCATGGCGCAGAAAGTGTCGCCACGGATCCTCGACCGCCATCGCCGAGCAATCGAGCCACGCAAGGTACGTCGCCTCGACGTGCGCCACGGGCAGCGCGAGACTGCGCTCGACGAGATCGCGGTTGGCGCGCAGGTAGTCGAGCTGCGCGTCCAGCCACGGCTCGCCGTGGCGCAGGGCGGCGAGCGTCGCGACGTAGCCGAACACGGACGGCGCGGGCAGGACGTGCGCGCGAAGTTCCGCCGCGAAACGGTTGCGCAGCTTTTCGTCCTCGATGATCGCCCAGGCGCAGCCTGCCGCCGGAAAGTTGAACGCCTTGTTGGCCGACATCAGGGTCACGGTACGGCGCGAGATGTCGCGATGCAGGCTCGCGATCGGCACGTGCCGCTTGCCGACGTCGAGCACCAGGTCGCAGTGGATTTCATCGGACACGATCAGCGCGTCGCCGCTCGCCTGCGCGAACGCCAGAAGCTCGTCGCGCGAGAAGACCGTGCCACCCGGGTTCTGCGGATTGCAGAGAAACGCGAGGCGGGCGCGCGTACGGCGTACCGCGTCCAGATCGAGCACCCAGCGGCCCGCTTGCAGGACAAGCGGCACATCGGTGTGCGGCCGGGGCGCGAGCTCTACGGCGCGCTTGAAAT
>DASQYN010000635.1:0-3161 GCA_035639215.1 Burkholderiales bacterium | reverse complement strand
TCTGGCAGGCGGACAACATCACGCTGACGAGCGTCGGCATCGACATCGGTTCCTCCGGCACACAGGTTGTGTTCTCGCGGCTCAGGATGCGGCGAATGAGCGAGGAGCTTTCCAGCCGCTATTTCGTCGTGGGGCGCGAGGCGGTGCTCGAGCTGCTCGATGAGGTGCGCAGCCGCGACTACGCCGTCGACGATGAGGAAAGCGAGATCGGCCTGCGCGCCATTGCCGCGCCGGTGCGCAACCAGAACGGCCTGGTCATCGCCGCGCTCGGCGTCGCCGCGCCGGTGCAGCGCATGAACAAGAAGGGGATGCAGACTACCGTGCCGAGCGTCATCGCCATCGCGCAGGCGGTCTCATCGCGCCTCGGCTACCAGCCGGCGCGGCGAAAAGCTTTCCATGAGTGATCCCAAAGACCGGAAACCCCATACGCTCGCCGACCACGTGTATGGCGCCGAGCACGACCACGTCCACGACGAGGACACCGACCACGACCACGATCACGACCACGACGACATGGCGGCGGCGGGTCCCCTCGAGGAAAATGCCATCTGGCAGCAGGACAACATCCAGCTCGTCAGCGTCGGCATCGACATCGGCTCCTCGGGCACCCAGGTCATCTTCTCGCGCCTGCACATGCGCCGGCTCGGCGAGGACCTCTCCAGCCGCTACTTCGTCGTGGCGCGCGAGCTGCTCCATGCCTCTCCGGTCGCGCTCACCCCGTACGTGAGCGACGTGCGCATCGACGAGGCGGCGCTCGGGCGCATCATCGATGATGCCTACCAGGGCGCCGGCCTGCACCCCGACCGGATCGACACCGGTTCGGTGATCCTCACCGGCGAGGCGCTGCGCAAGGAGAACGCGCAGGCGATCGGCGAGCTGCTCGCCGAGATCGGCGGCGAGTTCGTCTGCGCCGCCGCCGGGCACCACATGGAGTCGATGCTCGCCGCCTACGGCTCGGGCGCCGCGAAGCTGTCGCACGACGAAGACCTCCACATCCTCAACATCGACATCGGCGGCGGCACGACCAAGCTCGCGCTGATCGAGCATGGCCGCGTCGCCGCCACGGCGGCGATCCACGTCGGCGGGCGCCTCGTGGTCGTCGACGGCGAGGGCCGCATCACGCGCCTCGACCCGCAAGGCCAGCTTTTGGCGAGAAAAGCCGGCTTCGACTGGCGCCTGGGCGAGGTCGTCGCCCCCGAGCAGCTGGATCAGCTGGCCGCGAAGATGGCCGAGCTGCTGATCGAGGCGATCCTCTCGCCGGGAGGCGAGCTCTATCTGACCGACGCCCTGCCGACGCTGCAGGGCATCGACGCCATGATGGTCTCCGGCGGCGTGGGCGAATACGTCTACGGACGCGAGGAGCGCGACTTCGGCGACCTCGGCCGGCGCCTCGGCCTCGCGCTGCGCGAGCGGATCTCGCGCCTGCCCTGGAAGCTGCTGCCGCCCGGCGAGTGCATCCGCGCCACTGCGTTCGGCGCCTCGGAATACAGCGTGCAGCTTTCCGGCAACACGGTGTATGTGTCGAGCCCGGGCGAGCTGCTGCCGCGCCGCAACCTGCAAGTGCTCCAGCCGACCGTGCATCTTCCGTCTTCCATCGATCCCGATAGCGTCGCGAGGGTGATTCGCGAGCACTTCAAGGACTTCGACCTCGAGGAGGGCGAGGCGGAGGCGGCGCTCGCGCTGCGCTGGCGCGGCGAGCCTTCGTTCGAGCGCCTCGCCGCCTTTGCCAACGGGATAAGACTGGGGCTGAAAAGGACGATCGAGAAAGCAAAGCCGGTGTATCTCATCCTCGACGGCGACGTCGCCCAGACGCTCGGCGGCATCCTGAAGGAGGACATGCGCATCGCCTCGGAGCTGCTGGTGATCGACGGCATCGCGCTGCGCGACTTCGACTACATCGACCTCGGGCGGATCCGCATGCCCTCGTACACGGTGCCGGTGACGATCAAGTCGCTCGTCTTCACGCAGGATCCGCGCATGCCGCACGAGCATCGCCAGGTGCATCACCACGACCACCATCACCATCCGTAGATGCAAGCGGCGGCGCCACCGGAGCTCGCGGCCGGCGTAGGCGCCTCGAGCGGAAGATTCGGCTTCGACGCCAAGTGGCTGGTGATCGGCCTGTGCGTGGCGCTCACCGTCTACCTCGGCGTGGTGCCGCTCGGCTTCCTCGTCTGGCAGAGCTTCCTCACGCCGGCGAGCGCGGTGCGCGCGGCCGAGTTCACCCTCGGCAACTACCGCAGCGCCTACGCCTCGGCGGAGACCTGGATCCTCTTCTGGAACTCGCTCGAGTTCGCCGCCGGCGCAGCGGCGATCGCCTTCGTCATCGGCACGACGCTCGCCTGGATGAACGAGCGCACCAACACGCCCTTCAAGGGCGTGTTCTTCGCGCTCTCGGTCATCCCGCTGGTCATTCCGGGGATTCTGTTCACGGTGGCCTGGATCCTCCTCGGCAGCCCGAAGATCGGGCTCATCAACCTGCTGTTGCGGAAAATTCTCGAGACCGACGCCGTGTTCATCAACGTGTACTCGCTCGGCGGCATGATGTGGGTCGACGGGCTGCACTACTCACCGGTTGCGTTCCTCCTCATGACCGCGGCCTTCCGCGCCATGGACCCGGCGCTCGAGGAGTCGGCATTGATGAGCGGGGCGGGGTTGCTGCAGGTGGCGCGCCGCGTCACGCTGCCGCTCGTCTGGCCGGCAGTGTTCGCGACGCTGCTCATCCTCTTCGTGCGCGCCATCGAGTCCTTCGAGGTGCCGGCGCTGCTCGGCCTGCCGGTGGGCATCCAGGTGTTCACTTCGGCGATCTACGAGGCGATGCACCGCTATCCCGCGCACACCGGCCTCGCCTCGGCGTATGCGGTCACGCTTCTTCTGCTCACCAGCGGTGGGGTGTACTTCCAGTCGCGTCTATCGAGCCGCGGCAGCCGCTACGCCACCGTGACCGGCAAGGGCTTCCGCCCGCGCACCATCGACCTCGGCCCGTGGCGTTATCTCACCACGGCCATCTTCCTGCTCTATTTCCTCCTCATCGTCGCGCTGCCGTTCCTGGTGCTGCTGTGGTCCTCGCTGCAGCCCTTCTACTCGGTGCCGTCGATGGCGGCGCTGAAGCGCCTCACGCTCGAGCAATACCGCGTAGTGCTCGACTACCCGAGCCTCGG
>DASQYN010000634.1:0-4555 GCA_035639215.1 Burkholderiales bacterium | reverse complement strand
TATAGCGCAGCATCAGGCGCGGGCCGGGCTCATCGGAACCAGAAAGTCTCGGGGTGGTAGATGCCGAAGAAGGCGCCCGGCTCCCAGTTGTAGAACGCCTTCGCCGGGACGTTCACCAGCGTGTCGCGCGCGACCACCGGCTGCGGCACGCCGGACACGACGCCGATGATGAACTGCTCCTCGGCGTGGATTTCCAGCATGCGCTGCCAGATGCGGGCGCGCTCGTCGTGAGAGCTGCTGCGCATCCACTCGTGGTAGAGCGACATCAGCTCCTTCACTTCCGGCATGTCGGGCGCTTCGCCGGTCTTGCCGCTGGTCTCGAAGTACTGGCCGAACTTCGGCCACTCGAGCTGCACCTGGCTGGTCGGCGCGAGGTCGTCGGGCGGCGTCTCGGCGGTCGGCAGCCCGTTGTCCCAGCCGCTCCACACCGAAATCACCGTCTCGCCGGCGAAGATGCGGTTCCTGAACGCCTCGCGCTGCGAAGGCTTGCTGTAGAGCTGGATGCCGACCTCGCGCCAGGTCTCGCGGATCAGCTCCAGCACGTCGGTCTGCTCGCTCGACTCGCCCGCGGTCTCGACGATGATCTCGAGCGGCCGGCCGTCGGGCAGGCGGCGCAGCCCGCCGGCGCGGCGGCGCTTCAGGCCGATCTCGTCGAGCAGCCGGTTCGCCTCGCGCCGGTCGTACACTGCCCAGCGCGTGCGGTACTCGGGCCGGTAGAGCGGGCTCGCCTCGAGCACGGTGTTGTTGCCTTCGATGGCCAGGCCGAAGTAGAGCACCTGGTTGACGAGCGATCGGTCGATGGCGAGCGAGAGCGCGCGCCGGAAGCGCACGTCCCGCACCAGGCGCCGCCAGACCGGGTCGTCGACGTTCAGGTTCGGGTAGAGCGCGAAATGCGCCGCGCTCGCGGCGCGCCAGAGGAAGGTGCGGTAGGCGTTGGTCTTCTCGCCCTGCTTGAGGAACGTGTAGTTGTTGAAGTTGAGGTCGCGCGCCTGAAGATCGGCCTCGCCGGCGCCGGTCTTCGCCGGGATCAGCTTCGAATCGGCGATGTTGAGCACCAGCCGGTCGATGTAAGGCAGCTGCCGGCCGCGCTCGTCGACGCGATGGAAATACGGATTGCGCACCGCGACGAAGCGATCGGCCGGCCTCGCCGTGGTGTTGACCCAAGGCTGCAGCGACGGCAGCTCGGGGTTGTCGGCTTCGTAGAGGTTGTCCATGCGGTTGTGCACCGCCGACCAGCGCCGTCTCGCCGTGCCCTCGGCCTCGGCGCGGGCGATCTTCGGGTTGTACTTCTTGTGAAAGCGCTTCAGGTAGTGCGCCGGGCGGAAGATGAAGAGCGGCGAGGTGCCGGCGAGGCGCGGCAGGAAATGCGGGTTGGGCTTCGACCAGCTGTAGCGCACGGTCGTCTCGTCGAGCACCTCGAACTTCGCCGGCTCGCCGTCGACGATCATGTCGCGCGGCGGGCCGGAGGGGCTCAGCTCGCGGTTGTTCGCCACGTCCTCCCAGTAGTAGCGGAAGTCCTCCGCGGTGAACGGCGCGCCGTCGGACCAGCGATGCCCTTTGCGCAGGTGCAGGGTGAAGACGCGGTCTTCCTGCACGTCGATGCGCTCGAGGATGTCGGGGACGATGTCGAGGTGGCGGTCGTACACCACGAGACGCGCGTAGCCGTAGACGGTAAAGAGCCGCGTGTCGCGCGAGCGCCCGGCGAGCGTGGTCAGCGTGCCGCCGTACTGGCCGAGCTGCTCGCCCTCCTCCAGCGGCACCACGAGCGGCCGCAGCGGCAGGCGCTTCTCGACCGGCGGCAGCTTTCCGGCCGCCACCAACGCCTTGAGCGCCGGTACTTCGGGCTGGGCCCACGCCGCGCCAATCCATAAGAGAAACAGCACGAACCTCATGCGGCGAGCTCCGAGGCGTCGGCGGCGGCATGGGCGCGCACGTAGTGCCCGTGGCCGAGATCCACCATCCCCGGCTGCAACCCGGGCGCGATGCGAAACGCCTCCGGCCAGGCCGCCGGATCCGAGCTCTTGCCCTGCATGAGCGCGGCGAGGTCGAGCCGGCGCTCGGGATCCGGGTCGGGCACCGCGGCGAGCAGCGCCCGGGTATACGGATGCGAAGGACGCGCGAACAGCTCCGCGCTCGGCGCGGTCTCGACGATGTGCCCGGCGCACATCACGGCGATGCGGTCGGCGAGGTAATTCACCACCGCGAGGTTGTGCGAGATGAAGATGTAGGTGAGGTTGAGCGCGCGTCGCAGGTCGAGCAGCAGGTTCAGCACCTGCGCCTGCACCGAGACGTCGAGCGCCGAGACCGGCTCGTCGAGGATCAGCAGCTCGGGGCCAAGGGCGAGCGCCCTGGCGATGCCGAGCCGCTGGCGCTGGCCGCCCGAGAAGCTGTGCGGATAGCGCCGCAGGCTCCTCACGTCGAGGCCGACCAGGCCGATCATCTCCTTCACGCGCTGGAAGCGCTCGTCCGCGTCGCCGATGCGGTGGATCACCAGCGGCTCGGCGACGATCTCGTAGGCGCTCATGCGCGGGTTGAGCGAGCTGAACGGATCCTGGAAGACGAACTGCACCTTGCGCCGGTAGGCGAAGAGCGCCGGCCCGGAGAGCGCGAGCACGTCCTTTCCCTGGAAGACGATCTTGCCCGCGTCCGGCGTGACCGAGCGCAGGATCATGCGTGCGGTGGTCGTCTTGCCGCAGCCCGACTCGCCGACCAGGCCGAGGCACTCGCCGGCGCCGACCGAGAAGCTCACGTCGTCCACGGCGACGAGCTCGGCCGCGCTTCTGCCGCCGAGCCGGGAGCGCCGCCGCACCGCATAGCGCTTGGTGAGGTGCTGCGCCTCGAGCAGGGTGCCCTGCGCGGCCGGCGATCCGCCCGCCCCGGCCGCGATCAGGTGCCCGCTCGTCACCTGCACCTCCCGGATCGGCGTCAGGCGCTCGCCCGGCGCCATGTTGAAGCGCGGCACGGCGCGCATCAGCGCCCTGAGATAGGGATGCTGCGGATCGTGGAAGATGTCGCGCAGCGAGCCCGCCTCCATGACCCGGCCGCGATACATCACCACCACCTCGCGCGCCATGTTCGCCACCACGCCGAGGTCGTGCGTGATGAGCAGCACCGCCATGCCGAGCTCCGACTGCAGCTCGCGGATCAGGCTGAGGATCTGCGCCTGGATCGTCACGTCGAGCGCCGTGGTGGGCTCGTCGGCGATCAGCAGCGCCGGCCGCGCGACGAGCGCCATGGCGATCATCGCGCGCTGGCGCAGCCCGCCGGAAAGCTCGAACGGATAGGTGTGCTCGGCCTTCGCCGGGTCGGGAAAGCCGACCAGGCGCAGCATCTCGATCACCGCGCCGTGCCGCTCTCGTTTTCCCAGGTCTGTCCGATGCAGCGACAAGGCCTCGCCGATCTGGTCGCCGATGGTGTGCAGCGGCGATAGCGCGGTCATCGGCTCCTGGAAGATGATCGAGATGCGCCCGCCGCGGATTCTCCGCATCTCGGCGCCGCGCACCGGGAGCCGCGACAGGTCGATCTCGACGCCGTCCTTCGGGTCGCGGAACAGGATCTCGCCCGCCTCGATGCGCGCGATGCGCGGCAGGATTCCCATGATCGACTGCGCGACCACCGACTTGCCCGAGCCCGATTCGCCGACCAGCGCGACCGTGCCGCCCTGCGGCACGCGAAACGAAACGCCGTCGACCGCTTTCACGGTGCCGGCGTCCACGTCGAGATACACCCGCAGGTCGCGGATGGTCAGAAGATCGGCCATTCCCCCTCTCTCCTGGCCAGTATAAGGGGAAGGCTAGGCGCGCAAAGCGAAAAGCTGCTTCGGATCGGCCCACACCGCGCCGGCCGCTCGCGTCTCGTCGAAGAGCCGCTCGAGGAAGCGCCAGGCGCCGGCGTCGTGCACCGCATGGTGGCTGAGAATTCCCGTTGGCTCGCGGCTGTCGACCGCTCCGTCGCGCCGCTGCGCGAGATGGCACAGCACGAGGCCGAGCGCCGCTGCCTCGCCGATGAATTGCCGGCCGCTCCGCCACGCGATGAGGTCGACGTGCGTGTTGACCTCCGGTAACCCGCTTCCCCGGCGCGCGCCATAGCGACTCAGGGCACGCAGGCCCGCCTCCGGCAGGCGCGCGATCAGGCCCTCGCGAATGCGGTTCCAGGGGGGCGCGAGCACGGGGAGGAAGCGCTCGCCGGCGAGCCCGGCGAGTCGCTCGCGCGCGGCGGCGAGCCGCGTCAGCGCCGCCGCGTCGCTTTCCGAGGCCGGGAACTCGGTCTTCTTTTCCCCGCTCGCCGCGCGATTGCGATGATCGCAGCCGTGCATCAGCACGCAGCGGGCAGCCGCCAGCGCGTCGCGCTGTGCCGCTTGCGGAACGGCGGCCAGCGCGAGCGGCACGCCGGAAGCCTGCGACAGCGCGAGCAGGCGCTCGAGCGCCGGGGTGAGCTCGGCGGCGTCGTCGTCGCGCCACCAGAGATCGGGGGTGCGGCCGGCGGCGCGCCATCCGGCGAGCTCGGCCGCGAGCGCGCTCCAGGCGCTCATCGCTCGAGCCAGTCGCGCAGCAGC
>DASQYN010000633.1:0-26665 GCA_035639215.1 Burkholderiales bacterium | reverse complement strand
GTGGCGAACTCGGCCGCGCAGGTATCGACGCGCTTGTAGACGGGTCGGATGCCGAGCGCGTGCCTTTTCTTTCTTACGACTTTTTCATCGGTATTGAACAGGTAGGCGAGGCGGCGGTCGGAGAACCCCTTGCGCTTGAGCATGCGCAGCGTGCGCGCGTCGACGCCGTCGAGCTTCTGGTCGTCGAGGCGCATCTCCAGCTCGACGATCTCCTGGATTTGGTCGAGGAACCAGGGATCGATGTGCGTCAGGCGATGCACCTCCTCGAGGGTGAAGCCGTTCTCGAACGCGTCGCCGACGTACCAGATGCGCTCGGGACCGGGCTCGCCGAGCTCGCGCTCGAGCGTCTCGCGATCACGCGTGCGCTGGTTCAGGCCGTCGACCCCGGTCTCGAGGCCGCGCAGCGCCTTCTGGAACGACTCCTGGAAGGTGCGACCGATCGCCATCACCTCGCCGACCGACTTCATCTGGGTCGTCAGCCGGTCGTTCGCCTGCGGGAACTTCTCGAAGGCGAAGCGCGGCACCTTGGTGACTACGTAATCGATGGTCGGCTCGAACGCCGCCGGCGTAACTTTGGTGATGTCGTTCTGCAGTTCGTCCAGCGTGTAGCCGACCGCCAGCTTGGCGGCGACCTTGGCGATCGGAAAGCCCGTCGCCTTGGAGGCGAGCGCGCTCGAGCGGGAGACGCGCGGGTTCATCTCGATGACGACCATGCGGCCGTCCTTCGGATTGATCGCGAACTGCACGTTCGAGCCGCCGGTGTCGACCCCGATCTCGCGCAGCACCGCGATCGAGGCGTCGCGCATGATCTGATATTCCTTGTCGGTGAGCGTCTGCGCCGGCGCGACGGTGATCGAGTCGCCGGTGTGCACGCCCATCGGGTCCAGGTTCTCGATGGAGCAGACGATGATGCAGTTGTCCCTGCGGTCGCGCACCACCTCCATCTCGAACTCTTTCCAGCCGAGGACCGATTCCTCGATGAGCAATTCACGCGTCGGCGAGGCATCGAGACCGCGCTCGCAGATGGCGACGAACTCCTCGCGGTTGTAGGCGATCCCGCCGCCGGTGCCGCCGAGGGTGAAGGAAGGCCTGATGACGACCGGGAAGCCGATTCCCGCCTGGACCTGCAGCGCCTCCTCCATCGAGTGCGCGAGCGCCGAGCGCGGGCAGGCCAGCCCGATGCGCCGCATCGCCAGCTTGAACTTCTCGCGGTCCTCGGCCTTGTCGATGGCCTGGCGCGAGGCGCCGATCATCTCGACGCCGAACTTCTCCAGCACGCCTTCGCGCGCGAGGTCGAGCGCGCAGTTGAGCGCCGTCTGGCCGCCCATGGTCGGCAGCAGCGCGTCCGGGCGCTCCTTCTCGATGATGCGCGCCACCACCTGCCAGGTAATCGGCTCGACGTAGGTGGCGTCGGCCATCTCCGGGTCGGTCATGATCGTTGCCGGGTTCGAGTTCACCAGGACGACGCGGTAGCCCTCCTGCCGCAGCGCCTTGCAGGCCTGCGCGCCCGAATAATCGAACTCGCATGCCTGGCCGATGACAATCGGCCCCGCGCCGATGATCAGGATGCTCTTGAGGTCGCTACGCTTTGGCATCGCTCATCATTCTGGCGAAGCGGTCGAAGAGATAGCCGATATCGTGCGGCCCCGGGCTCGCTTCCGGATGGCCCTGAAAGCAGAACGCCGGGCGATCGGTGCGGGCCAGGCCCTGGAGGGAACCGTCAAAGAGCGACACGTGCGTCGGCCGCAGGTGCGCGCCGATGGTCGCCGGGTCGACGGCGAAGCCGTGGTTCTGGCTGGTGATCACGACCTGCCCGGTGTCGAGGTCCTTGACCGGATGGTTCGCGCCGTGGTGGCCGAACTTCATCTTCAGCGTCTTCGCGCCCGAAGCGAGACCCATCAGCTGGTGGCCCAGGCAGATGCCGAACACCGGGAGGCGCGTCGCATCGAGGATCTCGCCGATCGCCTCGATGGCATAGTCGCACGGCTCCGGGTCGCCGGGGCCGTTGGAGAGGAAAACGCCGTCGGGCTTCATCCTCAGCACCTCCCTCGCCGGCATCTGCGCCGGCACGACGGTGATCCGGCTGCCGCGCTCGGCCATCATGCGCAGGATGTTGCGCTTGATGCCGTAGTCGTAGGCGACGACGTGGGTCTTCGGCTCCGTCATGCGCCGGTAGCCAGCGCCCAGCTCCCAGCGTCCTTCGATCCACTCGTAGGGCTCGCGCACCGTCACCACCTTGGCGAGGTCCATGCCGGCCAGGCCCGGAAACTGCCGCGCCTTGGCCAGCGCGTCTTCCGCGTCCACGGTTCCCGTCTGCCGTTGCGGATCCATTGTGGCGATGCAGCCGTTCTGCGCGCCCTTCTCGCGCAGGAGCCGGGTGAGACTGCGCGTATCGAGGTCGGCAATGCCGACGATGCCGTTACGGACGAGATAGGAACTCAGATCTTCTTCGGCGCGCCAGCTCGAATGGCGCCGCGGCAGGTCGCGGATGACGAGGCCGGAGGCGTAGACCTGCGGCGACTCGCCGTCCTCGCCGTTCGTGCCGGTGTTGCCGATATGCGGATAGGTGAGGGTGACGATCTGCCGGCAGTACGACGGGTCGGTGAGGATCTCCTGATAGCCGGTCATCGCGGTGTTGAAAACCACTTCGCCGACGGCGCTGCCTGCCGCGCCGATCGATCGGCCGCGAAAGATCGTGCCGTCCGCGAGGGCCAGGACGGCATCCTGAGCACTGATCGTCATTTGCCGGATACGGAAAGCGGGAAGGTTGGAGCGCGCTGCGCGCAGGCCCATGCCCCTTCCCGCTTCATTGAAGCGGAAATTATACGCGTGCGCCTATCTCAATCCAAGCACGTCGTACATGTCGTAGAGGCCCGGCCGGCGCCCCGCGAGCCAGCGCGCCGCGCGCAGCGCGCCGGCGGCGTAGGTGGCGCGGCTCTGCGAGCGCACGGTCAGCTCGAGTCGCTCGCCGACCCCGGCGAAAAGCACCGTATGCTCGCCGACGATGTCGCCGCCGCGCAGCGCGTGGAAGCCGATCTCGCCGGCGGGACGGGGCCCGACCTCGCCGTGGCGCCCATGCCGTTCCACCTGGGCAAGCTTCTCCTGCAAAGCCGCCGCGATGACCTCCCCGAGCTTGAGCGCCGTGCCCGAGGGCGCATCGACCTTCTGCCGGTGGTGCGCCTCGATGATCTCGACGTCGTAGCCTTCGCCGAGGATGCGCGCCGCTGTCTCGGCGAGCTTGTAGAGCGCGTTGACGCCGACCGCGAAGTTGGCCGCCATGACGATCGGGATCTTCTTCGCCGCCTGCTCGATCTCGCTTTTCCGGCCCGCCGGGAAGCCGGTGGTGCCGATCACCATGGCCTTGCCCTGCTCGGCGCAGAGGCGAACGTGGGCGAGCGTCGCCTCGGGGCGCGTAAAGTCGATGAGCACGTCGGCGCCGGCGAGCGCCGCCCCGACGTCGGCGCCGATGCGGATGCCGGCGATCGCGCTGCCGAGCGCGGCGTGTCCGGGGGCTTCGAGCGCCGCCGCGAATTGCAGCTCGCGCTCGCCGCGCAGGCCTTCGATCAGCGCCTGCCCCATCCGGCCGCCGGCGCCGGCGATGGCGACCTTCACTGGCCGGCCGCGGCCGGGCTCACCACGTCGCCCGCGACGCGCTCGAGCTTGTCGTCCGCCGAGAAGAAGAGCGCCACCCGGCGCTCCTCGCGCTTGCCGTTCGGCGCCTCGCGCCAGTACACGTAGTCCCAGCGATCGGCGTGAAAGATGTCGGTGACCAGCGGCGTGCCCAGGATGAAGCGGACCTGCTCGCGCGTCATGCCGGGCTTCAGCTGGGCGACCATTTCCTGCGATACGAAGTTGCCCTGCTGGATGTCCATCTTGTAGGGCGTGATGCCCGGAATGCGCGGCGCGTGGCTGCACGCGGCGAGGAGCGCGAGCAGCGACGCGGCGAGCAGGCGGACGGGCACGGGATGCGCAGGCATGGCGCTTATAATGATAGTCGATGAACCCGGCGCAGAGCCTCAAGGACAGCGGCCTCAAGGCAACCCTGCCGAGGAAGAAGATCCTCGAGCTCTTCGAGTTGAGCAAGGTGCGCCATCTCTCCGCCGAGGACGTCTACAGGGCGCTCATCGGCGAGGGCATCGACGTGGGCCTCGCCACCGTCTACCGCGTGCTCACGCAGTTCGAGCAGGCGGGCCTGCTCTCCCGCCAGCACTTCGAGACCGGCAAGGCGGTCTTCGAGCTGAACGAGGGCGGCCACCACGACCACCTGGTGTGCCTGCAGTGCGGCCGGGTGGAAGAGTTCTACGACGGGGACATCGAGCGGCGCCAGAACGACGTCGCGCGCCAGCGCGGCTTCCAGCTGCACGGCCATTCGCTCGCGCTCTACGCCGACTGCATCAAGAAGGACTGCCCTTACCGGCCACGCTAGGAGTTCGGGCTGCGTCCCCGAATTCGAGCAGCTCGCTGGCGTGCTTGCGCGCCGTGCTCTCGGCGCCGCCGAGCATGCGCGCCAGCTCGGCGATACGCGCCGCGCGATCGAGCTTCGCCACCGCGACCTTGTTTCCGGTTTTCACCACCGACCATTGCCGATCGCCGCTCGCCGCGACCTGCGGCAGGTGGGTGACGCACAGCACCTGCCGCTCTTTTCCGAGCTTCTTCAGCGAGCGGCCCACGGTCTCGGCCACCGCGCCGCCGATGCCGGCATCGACCTCGTCGAAGACCAGCGTCGCAACCGGCGAGGCCCTTGCCGCGACCAGCTGGATAGCGAGGCTGACGCGCGACAGCTCGCCGCCGGAGGCGACCCGTGCAAGCGGCCGCAGCGGCAGGCTGGGGTGCGAAGCCACCTGGAACTCCACCTCCTCGGCGCCGTTCGCGCCCGGCTCGCCGAGCATGCTCAGGGCGATCGAGAAGCGTCCCCCGGCCATCGCCAGCTGCTGCATCGCGGCGCTGACCGCCTTTGCCAGGGCCTGCGCGCCGGCGGCGCGCTTCGCGCTCAGCTTCTTCGCGAGCGCGTCGTAGCGCGCCCGCGCGGCATCCACTTCGCGCTTCAGCGCTTCCGGATTGCCGGAAAGCTCGAGCTCGCCGAGGCGGGCTTCGTTCTGCTCGAGGAAAGACCCCAGCTCGCCGGGCCGCACGCGGTAGCGGCGCGCCGCCGCATGCAGCGCCTCGATGCGCGCCTCGCTCTCGCGCAGCGCCTCCGGATCGAGATCGATGCGCGAAGCGTAGTGGCGAAGCTCGCGCACGGCCTCGCCCGCCTGCGCCTCGGCGGACTCGAGCAGCTCGAGCGCCGGCTTGAGGCGATCGTCGTGCTCGGACAGCGCCCGCAGGCGGCTCGCCACCGCGGCGAGCTGCGAAAGGCATGCGCCTTCGGACTCCTCCAGCGCCTCGAGCGAAGACTGCGCGCCGGCGAGCAGGCTCGAGCCGTGCTCGAGGCGCTGGTGCTCGGCGCTCACGCGTTCCCATTCGCCTTCGCCGGGCGCGAGCTGGCGCAGATCGGCGAGACGCTCCTCCAGCTCGGCGCGCTCGGCGAGGCGCTGCGCGAACTGCTCGTGCGCCTCGCGCGCCAGGTCCTCGAGCCTGCGCCATGCGCGATACGCCTCGGCCGTCTCGCGCGCGAGCGCCTCGGCGCCCGAATGCGCGTCGAGCAGCGCGCGCTGCGCGGCCGGACGAAGCAGCGACTGGTGCGCGTGCTGGCCGTGGATGTCGACCAGCTGCTCGCCGACTTCCCTCAGCTGCGCGAGGGTCGCGGCGTGCCCGTTGATGAAGCAGCGCGAGCGTCCGGCGCGGTCGATGGTGCGCCGCACGAGCAGCGTCCCCGCGTCGCCCTCGAGCTCGCCCTGCCGGAGCCATTGCGCGACGGCTTCGGAAACGTCGAACTGCGCGGCGAGCTCGGCGCGCTCGGCGCCTTCGCGCACCACCGCCGCGTCGCCGCGGCCGCCGACCAGCAGCTCGATGGCGTCGACGAGGATCGACTTGCCGGCGCCGGTCTCGCCGGTGAGCACGGCGAAGCCGCCGTCGAGCTCGAGCGAGAGCTCGCGGATCAGCACGTAGTCGCGGATTTCCAGGGCGCGCAGCACGAGCCTATTGCGCCTTGGCGGGCGCCTCGCTCCAGCGCAGCTTCTCCCGCAGCGTGGCGAAGTAGCGATAGCCCGGCGGATGCACGAAGCGCACCACGTGCGCCGAGCGCTTGAGCAGCAGCCGGTCGCCCTCCTGCATGTCGGCGAGAGCGAGGCCGTCGAAGTGCGCCCGCGCGTCGAGGGCGCGCACGAGCGAGATGTCGATCGAGCAGCGGTCGCTCACGCTCACCGGCCGGGCCGAGAGCGTGTGCGGATTGAGCGGCACCAGCGCGAGCGCCGGCACCGCGGGATGCAGGATCGGCCCCTGCGCCGAGAGGGCGTAGGCCGTCGAGCCGGTCGGCGTGGCGACGATCATCCCGTCGGCGCGCAGGGTATAGATGAATTCGCCGTCGATGGAGAGATCGAACTCGATCAGGCGGCCCTCCGCGCCCTTGCCGATGACCGCCTCGTTGAGCGCCAGCGTGCGCAGCAGCGACTCCTTTCCGCGCACGATCTCGGCGTCGAGCACCGCGCGATCCTCCATGGTGTACTTGCCCTCGAGGATGGCGCCGAGGCCGGCCTGCAGGTCGCGATGGCCGATGTCGGTCATGAAGCCGACGCGCCCGAGGTTGACGCCCACCAGAGGAACGCCGTGGCGCACCAGGTTGCGCGCGGCGGCGAGCATGGTGCCGTCGCCGCCGATCACCACCGCGAGGTCGGCGCGCGCGCCGAGCGTCGGGTAGTCGAGGCCGCGCGCACCGAGTTCGGCGGCGGTCTCCTTCTCGACCAGGGCTTCGCAGCCGCGCTTCTCGAGAAGGCCGATCAGCTCGCGGAGCGAGGCCGCGATCTCGGGGCTGCCGAGCTTGCCGATCAGCGCGATGCGGCTGAACATCGAGTCGAGTGTACAATGAATTTCATGCTCGACAAGCGCGCTCAGGTACTGCTCAAGACGTTGATCGAGCGCTACATTGCCGAGGGCCAGCCGATCGGCTCGCGCACCCTTTCGCGCTACGCCGGGCTCGATCTCTCGCCGGCCTCGATCCGCAACGTCATGGCCGACCTGGAGGAGCTCGGCTTCATCGCCAGCCCCCATACTTCGGCCGGCCGCGTGCCGACGCCGGCCGGCTACCGCTTCTTCGTCGATACGCTGCTCGTCATCAAGCCGCTCGAGTCCGACGCCGTGCATCGCATGGAAGGCGAGCTGCAGCCCGACAACCCGCAGCGCGTCTTCCAGGCCGCCTCGCACCTGCTCTCGCAGCTCACGCAGTTCGCGGGCGTCGTCATGACGCCGCGCCGCAGGTCGGGCACCTTCCGGCACATCGAGTTCCTCAAGCTCTCGGAGAAGCGGGTGCTGCTCATCGTCGTCACGCCGGCGGGCGACGTGCAGAACCGCATCCTGTTCACCGAGCGCGAGTTCACCTCCGCCGAGCTGGTCGAGGCGGCGAACTACATCAACCAACACTATTCGGGCCAGGCCTTCGAGGAGATCCGCTCGCATCTGCAGAGCGAATTGCGCGAGCTGCGCCAGGACATGATCACGCTCATGACCGCCGCGGTCGACGCCGGCAACCGCGCCGTCGCCGAGGGCAGCGAGCAGTACGTGATCTCCGGCGAGCGCAACCTGCTCTCGGTCCAGGACCTCGCGCAGGACATGACGCGCCTGCGCCAGCTCTTCGAGCTCTTCGAGCGCAAGACCTCGCTGCTGCAGATCCTGGACGTCTCGCTGCGCGGCCAGGGCGTGCAGATCTTCATCGGCGGCGAGTCGGGCTTCAGCGCCCCGGAGGACGTGAGCGTCGTCACCTCGCCGTACAAGGTCGAAGGCGAGGTGGTGGGCACGGTCGCCGTCATCGGCCCGACGCGCATGGCCTACGACCGCGTGATCCCGATCGTCGACGTCACGGCGAAGCTGCTCTCGAGCGCGCTGTCCCAGCATTAGCGGCATCCTTCTCGTCAACCTCGGCACGCCGACGGCGCCGACGCCGGAAGCGGTGCGCGCCTTTCTCGCCGAGTTCCTCTCGGATCGGCGCGTGGTCGGGCTGCCGCGCTGGCTCTGGCTGCCGATCCTCTACGGCGTCGTGCTGCGCAAGCGCCCGCCCGCGGTCGCGGAGAAGTACCGCGAGATCTGGCTGCCGCAAGGCTCGCCGCTCGCGGTGTACACGCGGCGCCAGGCGGAGCTCCTCTTCGAGCATCTCAACCAGCCCGTCGCGTATGCGATGCGATACGGCGAGCCATCGATCGCGGCGACCCTCGAGCGCCTCGATGACCCCGTGGTCGTTCCGCTCTATCCCCAATACGCGGTGAGCACCACGGAAAGCGTGGTGGACTGCCTGCCGGCGAAGGCCCGCGTGGTGCGCGAGTTTCACGCCCATCCGGCGTACATCGCCGCGCTCGCCGCGCGGCTCAGCCGCCACTGGGCGCAGCACGGCCGCGGCGAGATCCTGCTCATGAGCTTCCACGGCCTGCCCAGGCGCGGCGCAGAGCTCTACGAGCAGCAGTGCCATTCGACTTCCCGCCTGCTCGCGAAGAAGATGGCGCTGCAGGACGGCGAATGGCGCGTCACCTTCCAGTCGCGCTTCGGCTATGCGCGCTGGCTCGACCCCTATACGCAGCCGACGCTCGAGGCGCTGGCGCGTGCCGGCAAGCGCAGGGTCGACGTCGTCTGCCCGGGATTCGTCACGGATTGCCTGGAGACGCTGGAGGAAATCGGCATCACCGCGCGCGCCGCCTTCATGGCGGCCGGCGGCGAGCGGCTGAACGTCGTGCCCTGCCTCAACGAGGCGCCCGAATGGATCGCGGCGCTCGCCGAGATCAGCGGCCGAGCAGCCCCTTGAGCTTGTTCTGCAGTTTGTCCTGGAGGTTGGAGGCGCCCTGCCCCGACTCCCCCCCGCCCAGGCGCTCCTTCAGCTTCTCGCCGATGCGCGTCTTCGCGACGTCGCGCGCCACCGCGCCGTAGTCGACCTGGTAGCTCAGGCCGGCGAGCGGCCCGCTGAGGTGCACCGGAACAGTGACGCCGGCCAGTTGCCCGAGCTCGGCGCCGCCCTGCCCCTTGGTGGTGGCGACGACCGACGCCTTCACGGTGTAGTCGAGGGTCGAGGCGGCGATGTCCACGTCGCCCTTGCCGCCGACCCGGAAGAGCGGCGCCTTGACGTCGAGATCGTCGTTGTGCGCGACGCCGTTCTTGATGGCGAAGCTCGCGCTCATCTCCGAGAAGTCGGTCTGCTGCGACTGCGCGGCCTGCGCTTTCGCGTCCTGGGAAGAGAGCGCGGTCTTCGCCTTGCGCAGCACCTCGGCGATGTTGATGCCCTTGATCGCGCCGTCCTTGAGCTGCAGGCGCGCCGTGCCGGCGAGCGACTTCTTCATCGTGTTGACGCTCTTTCCGGCGGCAGCGACGTCGAGCGAGACGTTGCCCTTGCCTTCCAGGATGTCCTTCTGGGCGAAGTCGCGCAGCAGCGGGCCGACGGCCACGCCGGTCAGGTTCTCCTTCACCGCAATTCGGCCGTCGGCCTGGGCGGAGAGGCTGCCGGCGGCCGAGCCTTCGTAGAGATTGGCCGAATGCGGCGCGACATCCAGCCGGCCGTTCGCCGCCTTCACCTCGGCCTTCACGTTGGCGAGCTTCAGGCCCTTCGC
Source organism: Burkholderiales bacterium (assembly GCA_035639215.1). Lineage (GTDB taxonomy): Bacteria > Pseudomonadota > Gammaproteobacteria > Burkholderiales > SG8-39 > SCGC-AG-212-J23. Next base: position 16,985 of record DASQYN010000633.1, on the reverse strand, counting down.
CTGGAGCGAGCCGACCTGCAGGCGACCGTTGGCGTTGAGATCCTTCAGCGCCGACAGGTCGACCGGTGTGTCGGCCTCGGGCTTCTGCGCCGCCGGTTTCTGCGCTGGCGCCGGCTGCGCCGCCGGCTGCGGCGGGAAATAACGGTCGACGTTCAGCCGGTCGACATTGATGTCGAAGACGTAGCTCGGCGGCGAGAACCGGGCGAGCCCGAGCTTCGCCTGGATGTTCGATTCGTCGAACTTGGAGACGAGATCGGCGTTCAGCGTCTGCTTCTCCAGGTCGGCGCGCAGGCTGCCGCTCACCGGCACCTTCACGCTCTTCTGCGGCACGCCCTCGCCGCTCATCGTGATGTTGGCGCTCAGCTTCGGTATCGAAAGCGCCTTCGCCGAGCCCTCGACGCCCGAAAGGTCGAGCGCCGCTTCGATCTGCCGCGCCGCCTGCTTCAGCGTCGCTTGCGCAGTAATCGCCCCGCCTTTTGCCTTGTCGGCGGCGATGTCGAGCTGCGGCGCCGAAACCTTGGCCTGGAAGCTCTGGTCGGGCATCGCGCCGCTCGCCTGCAGGTCGAACCCCTTCACGTGATATTCGTTCTTGTCCGGGTTCGCCGCCACGTCGCCTTTCGCGGTGAGCGCCAGGTTCGTTATGCCGGCCACCGCGCCGTTCACCTTGGCATCGAGGCCAGACAGGCTGAATGCCTTGGCAGGCAGATCGAACTTGTAGCGGCCGCCAACGTCGAGCTTCGCATCCACGTCCGGATTCCTGCCTTTGGCGCTCGCCTTGAGCGACAGCTTGCCGTCCGCCTGCTCGGCGATGCGGCCGGTGTCGAGCGCGAAGTCCGAGACAGCGAGCTCCTGCCCGGAAGCGAGGTCGCGGTACGAGAGCGCCGAGCGGTCGATGTGGATCCCGGCGATGTCGAACGCGACCGCCTGCCCGCCCTGCCCTTTTCTTTCCTCGGCCTTCTTCTGGGGCGCCTTGCCGGCTTCGGGCTTGGCCTCGAGCAGATCGCTGAAGTTGAAGGTGCCGTCCTTGTTCTTGACCACGTTCGCCTTGAGCCCTGATACGCGGATGCCGTCGACCACGACGCTTCCATGCAGCAGCGGCAGCACCGCCACCGAGGCGTGCGCGAAATCAAGCGCGACGAAGTCCTGGTCGCTGCCGTGCTCGGAAAGCGTGACGCCGGCGACGTTCGCCCCCAGGCTTGGCCAGAAGGCGACCGAGAGGTCGCCGCGCAGCTTCAGGGTGCGGCCCGTCTTCTCCTTGACGATGCTCTCGATCTGGCCCTTGTACTTGTTGGGGTTGAAGGTCATGGCGAAGATCGCCACGGCGAGGACCAGAAGAACCAGCAGCCCCACGAACACGTATAGCGTGACTTTGATAGCTTTCATAGTTTAATCAGTAGCTTGCACTCCGGCCCGGCGTTTCGACGCAGCGCGCAATCTTTGCTTGAAATGCCGCTGTGCAGTCCCCAATTCGACAAGATGCAAGAGAACACCGTTCAACCGCAAAGCGCAGAGAATTCTGCCAAATCGCTCGAGGAGCAGCTTGCGGAAGCTCAAGCCCGCATCGAGCAGCAGCGCGACGCGATGCTGCGCGCCCTGGCGGACGCCGAGAATGCGCGCAAGCGCTTCCAGGCGGAAGCGGCCAACGCGCGGAAGTTCGCCCTCGAGCGTTTCGCCGAGCAGCTGCTGCCCGTCGCCGACAGCCTCGAGGCAGCCCTCGACAACGCGCAGGCGAGCGCGGATGCGATGCGCGAGGGAGCGCAGATTACCCTGAAGCAGCTGTTCGCCGCGTTCCAGAAGGCTAACGTCGCCCAGATCGCCCCGGTCCCCGGCGAGCGCTTCGATCCGCACCGTCACCAGGCGATGGCCGCGGTCGAGGCCGACTCGGAGCCCAACACCATCGTCGCGGTCATGCAGAAGGGGTATCTCCTCCACGATCGGGTCCTCCGGCCGGCCCTCGTGACGGTGGCGAAACCGGTTGAAAAAGAAGGCGCAAGCCCCATATCCAGCAAAGAATCGGACTAAGGCAGACATCCCATGGCAAAGATCATCGGCATCGACCTCGGCACCACCAACTCCTGCGTCGCGATCATGGAGGGCGGCAAGCCCAAGGTGATCGAGAACTCGGAAGGCTCGCGTACCACGCCTTCGGTGGTGGCCTATACCGAGGACGGCGAGATCCTGGTCGGCGCGCCGGCCAAGCGTCAGGCGGTCACCAACGCCAAGAACACCGTGTACGCGGTGAAGCGCCTGATCGGCCGCAAGTTCGAGGACGGCGAAGTGCAGAAGGCGCTCAAGGTATCCCCCTTCAAGATCTCGCGCGCCGACAACGGCGACGCCTGGGTGGAGGTGCGCGGCAAGAAGATCGCGCCGCAGCAAGTCTCGGCCGAGGTGCTGCGCAAGATGAAGAAGACCGCCGAGGACTACCTCGGCGAGGAAGTGAAGGAAGCCGTCATCACGGTGCCGGCGTACTTCAACGACTCGCAGCGCCAGGCGACCAAGGACGCCGGCCGCATCGCCGGACTCGACGTGAAGCGCATCATCAACGAGCCGACCGCGGCGGCGCTCGCCTTCGGCGAGGACAAGGCGCCGAAGAAGGACATGAAGATCGCCGTCTACGACCTGGGCGGCGGCACCTTCGACATCTCGATCATCGAGATCGCCGACGTCGAAGGCGAGAAGCAGTTCGAGGTGCTCTCCACGAACGGCGACACCTTCCTCGGCGGCGAGGACTTCGACCAGCGCCTGATCGACTACATCGTCGGCGAGTTCAAGAAGGACCAGGGGGTCGACCTGGCGAAGGATGTGCTCGCGCTGCAGCGGCTGAAAGAAGCCGCCGAGAAGGCGAAGATCGAGCTCTCCTCCTCGCAGCAGACCGAGATCAACCTGCCCTACATCACGGCGGACCAGTCGGGGCCGAAGCACCTGACGATGAAGATCACCCGCGCCAAGTTCGAGTCGCTGGTGGACGACCTCATCCAGAAGACCATCGAGCCCTGCCGCATCGCCATCAAGGACGCCGGCGTCAAGGTTTCGGAGATCGACGACGTGATCCTGGTCGGCGGCCAGACCCGCATGCCGAAGGTGGTCGACAAGGTGCGCGAGTTCTTCGGCAAGGAGCCGCGCAAGGACGTGAACCCGGACGAGGCCGTGGCGATCGGCGCCGCGGTGCAGGCGGGCGTGCTCAAAGGCGACGTGAAGGATGTGCTCCTGCTCGACGTTACCCCGCTGTCGCTCGGCATCGAGACGCTCGGTGGCGTGATGACCAAGCTGATCCAGAAGAACACCACGATCCCGACCAAGGCGTCGCAGGTGTTCTCGACCGCCGACGACAACCAGAGCGCGGTGACCATCCACGTGCTGCAGGGCGAGCGCGACGTGGCCTCGGGCAACAAGTCGCTTGGCCAGTTCAACCTGACCGACATCCCGCCCGCGCCGCGCGGCATGCCTCAGATCGAGGTCACGTTCGACATCGACGCGAACGGCATCCTGCACGTCTCGGCCAAGGACAAGGCGACCGGCAAGGAGAACAAGATCAAGATCCAGGCGAGCTCCGGCCTGACGGAGGCCGAGATCCAGCGCATGGTGAAGGACGCCGAGTCGCACGCCGAGGAAGACAAGAAGGCGCTCGAGCTGGTCAACGCGCGCAACCAGTGCGAAGCGCTGGTCCACTCCGTGAGAAAATCGCTCAAGGATTACGGCGACAAGATGGACGCCGGCGAGAAGGAGAAGATCGAGTCGGCGCTCAAGGACGCCGAGGCGGTCCTCAAGTCCGACGACAAGGCGAAGATCGACGCCGCGGCGCAGTCGCTCGCGCAGGCGGCGCAGAAGCTCGGCGAGAAGATGTATGCCGAGAGCCAGCAGCAGGCGTCCGCCCAGGGAAATGCTCAGGCCGAAGCGCCGGGCGCGGAGGCAAAGAAGGAAGAGAACGTGGTCGACGCCGAGTTCACCGAAGTCAAGGACAAGAAGACCGGTTGATCGCTGCTTGAGATAGCTCCACCGGAACGGGCCCCCAGCACGGGCCCGTTCGTTTGTGCAGGGAAGAATGGAAACGATGGCGAAGCGCGACTACTACGAAGTGCTGGGCGTCAACCGCGGCTGCTCGGAAGACGACCTGAAGAAGGCGTACCGCAAGCTCGCCATGAAGTGGCATCCGGACCGCAATCCGGACAACCCCAAGGCGGAAGAGCATTTCAAGGAGGCGAAGGAAGCCTACGAGGTCCTCTGCGACCCGCAGAAGCGAGCCGCCTACGACCAGTTCGGCCATGCCGGCGTCGATCCGCATGCGGCCGGCGCCGGCGCCGCGGGCGGCTTCGGCGACATCTTCAGCGACATCTTCGGCGAGATCTTCGGCGGCGGCCGCGGCGGTCGCAGCACCGTTTTTCGCGGCGCCGACCTGCGCTACAACCTGGAGATCACGCTCGAGCAGGCGGCGCACGGCTTCGACACGCGCATCCGCATTCCCGCGATGTCCACCTGCGATACCTGCAAGGGCAGCGGCGCCCGTCCGGGCACGCACTCGGCGACCTGCCCGAGCTGCCGCGGCGCCGGCCAGGTGCGCGTCTCGCAGGGACCGTTCTCCATCGCGCAGACCTGCCCGCGCTGCCATGGCTCGGGGAGCGTGATCCCCAGCCCCTGCGTGGTCTGCTCCGGCGCCGGTCGCGTCAAGGTGCAGAAGACGCTCTCCGTGAAGATTCCCGCCGGCGTCGACGAAGGCGACCGCGTGCGGCTCTCCGGCGAGGGCGAGCCGGGTGTGAACGGCGGCCCGCCGGGCGATCTCTACGTGCAGGTCCACATCAAGCCGCACCCGGTCTTCACGCGCGACCACGACGACCTGCATTGCGAGATGCCGATCTCGATCACGACCGCCGCGCTCGGCGGCGAGATCAACATCCCGACGCTGGAGGGGTCGGCAAAGATCCGCGTTCCCGCCGAAACCCAGAGCGGCAAGGTGTTCCGGCTGCGCGCCAAGGGCATCAAGGGCGTGCGCAGCGCGGGGCCGGGCGACCTCTTTTGCCACGTGGTGGTCGAGACGCCGGTGGCGCTCACCGAGCGGCAGCGCCAGCTGCTGCGGGAGTTCGAGGCCATCTCGAGCGAGGACAGCGCACGGCATCATCCGCGCGCCAAGGGCTGGTTCGACAAGGTCAAAGAATTCTTCGAAAGCTAGGAAGAACAGCGGAATTCGGGGACGCAGCCCGAATTCCTCCGCCCATGCGTCGCTCGCTCGCCTTGCTGCTACTCTTCGCCAGCCTCGCCGGTTGCGCCGAGCAGGGGCCATGGTTCAAGTCCGATCCGCTGGACCAGGATCCGGGCGCGCGCGCCGGCAGCCACGGCAGCGTCCTCGTGGGCCGCGGGCACCCGAAGGGCGACTAGCGGCGGGAACAGGCCTTGCAGCAGCCGCTGCATGAGCCGATTTCTCTTCCCGCTTCTGGCCGCTGCGATCCTATCCGCATGCGCCAACGGCATGGATATCAAGAAGGAGTCGCTGCCGATGGATCCGGGCGAACGCGCCGGCTCGCACGGCAACATCGCGTACGGCCCCGAAGCGGCCTTGAAGGGCCTCTAGCGCGCCGCTTTTCGCTTCTGCGCCGCGAGCTTCACGGCTTCCAGGATTTCCGGATAGGCCGCGCAGCGGCAGAGATTGCCCGAGAGGTAATGGCGGATCTCGGCGTCGCTCGGGTCCGGGATCTCGTCGAGCAGCTGCCGGGTCATCAGGACGAAGCCCGGGGTGCAGAAGCCGCACTGGAAGGCACTGCGCTCGATGAATGCCTCTTGCACCGCGTCCAGCTCTCCGCCTTTCTCGACCGTGGAGATCTCCGCTCCGTCGCATAGCGCAGCGAGATAGAGGCAGCCCGACACGGCGGTGCCGTTCACGAGCACGGTGCAGCAGCCGCACAGCCCTTGCCCGCAGCTTTCGCGCGCGCCGAACAGGCCGAAGGATTCGCGCAGCACCTCGACGATCGTCTCGTGCGCCGCCGCCTGCGCCTCGACGCTTTCGCCATTGAGCGTGAACCGGATCGGCCGTCTCATTTCCTGCTCATTGCGTTGAAGACCGCCTCGGCGCTAAGCGGCAGCTCGGTGAGCCGCACGCCGACCGCGTCGTGGATCGCGTTGGCGATCGCCGGCGACACGCCGAAAGTCCCCGTCTCGCCGACACCCTTGCCGCCGAACGGGCCGCTGCGCTGTTCCGCGACGACGGCCTCGTTGGTCATGTTTTCGGGAACGTCCAGGAACCCGGGGATCTTGTATTCGGCGAGCGAGGCGTTCCTGAGCTGGCCCTGCTCGTCGAAGAGCATCTTCTCGAAGAGGGTGAAGCCGAGCTGCATGATCGAGGCGCCGGAGAGCTGCGTCTCGACGATGCGCGGATTGATCGGCGTGCCGACGTCGGCGACGTTGACGAGGCGCGTCACCCGCACCCGGCCGGTCTCGCTGTCGACCTCGACCTCCACCCCGCTCGCCCCGACCATCCAGAAAGGCGTTGCGTTGTCGCTCTGGCCGTTCTCGTCGGGCGGCGTGTAGGGCGGGATGAAGTTGCCCACGCCCATCACCGACCCGGCGCGCATGCCGTACTTCTTCTTGAACACCTCGGGTATCGGTGCGTCGCCCGCCAGGCCCAGCTCCTTGCGCAACTCGTCGAGCTTCTTCTTCGCATCCTCGGCGGCCAGCTTCACGGCGTTGCCCGTATGGAACAGCGAGCGCGAGCCGAGCGTCGCCATGTCGAAGGGCGTGACGTCGGTGTCGGAATGCACGACGGTGACGTCCTCGGTGGCGATCTGCAGCACCTCGGCGGCGATCTGCGCCATCGCCGTGTCCGAGCCCTGCCCCATGTCGACCGTGCTCGTGTAGACCGTGCAGCTGCCGTCGGCGTTCACGTTCACCGCGGCGAGCGAGGTCGTGTTGGCGATGCAGGCCTTGAAGCCGAGCGCTATGCCTCGCCCCCGCTTCGCCGTCCCGGTTCCTCGATCAAAGGGCTTGTCCCAGTCGATCAGCGACGCCGTGCGCTCGAGCACCTTCTCGAGCGCGGCATCGCGCATCACGGTTCCAGTGGCTTGCGGCCTCCCCTCCCGCAGCAGGTTGTTGCGCCGGAACTCGACCGGATCGACGCCGAGCTCGCGCGCGATCATGTCCGTGTGGCTCTCATAGGCCCAGACGAGCTGCGGAATGCCGAAGCCGCGCAGCGCGCCCGCGGGCGGCAGGTTCGTATAGAGCGCATACGAATCGATCGCCGCGTTGTCGATGTCGTAGGGACCGGGTGCAGTGAAGCCGGACTTCTGCGTGACGCGCGGACCGATGTCGGCGTAGGCGCCGCCGTTCCACCACACCTGGCACTCGCGCGCAACGATGCGTCCTTTTGCGTCGACGCCGGTCTTGATGTGGAAAGTGCTGGCGTGCTTGGTGATGGTGAAGAACTGCTCCTCCATGCTGAGCGAGATCTTCACCGGCCTTCGCGTCATCAACGACAACACGCTGACCAGGGCCTCGAGCTTGATGTAGAGCTTGGCGCCGAAGCCGCCGCCGAGGAAGGGCACGCGCACGCGGATGCGGTTCTCCGGCCAGCCGAGGAGCCGCGCGATCTCGATCCGCACGAACGACGGGCTCTGCGAGGCGGTGTGGATGGTGAGCGAGGTCTCGCTGCACTCGGCCGCGGAGACAAGCGGCTCGAGTGGCGTGTGCATCACCTGCTGGGTGCGGAAACGGTGCTCGAAGACGCGGCTCGCCTTGGCCATCGCGCCCTTCGCGTCGCCGCGGCGCAGCCGGAAGTCGAGCGCGACATTGGTGTTCTTGACGCCCTTCAAATGCTTGAGGTCGGGGAAGGTGCCGGCCGGCTTCAGCGTATCGTGCACGATCGCCTTGGAGCTCACCGCCTCGACTTCGTCGTAGACCGCGGGCAGCTCTTCGTATTCGGCGGTGATGAGGGCCGCCGCCTCCTCCGCGACATGCGGATCGGAAGCCAGCACCACCGCGACTGGCTCGCCGACATAGCGCACCTTGTCGAGCGCGAGCACCGGCTGGTCGTGGAAGGCCGGCCCGTAGTAGGGCTCGGGGACGATCGACTTCACGTCCTCGCCGGTAACGACGCGGTGCACGCCGCCCACGGCGCGCGCGGCGCTCGTGTCGATCCGCTTGATGCGCCCGTGCGCCACTGTGCTGCGGAAGATCTTGCCGTACAGCATCCCGGGCAGGCGCAGGTTGTGCACGTACTCCGCCCGCCCCGTGACCTTGAGCCAGGACTCGAGCCGCGGCACCGAGCGGCCGACCTGCGGCGTCTCAGTGGCTTGCGTTGCGCGCTTCATCCAATGCCCGCTTGAGATAAACGCCGATCAGGTGCTTCTTGTAGGCCGCCGAGCCGTGCAGGTCGCCTTCGATCGGCACTTCCCTCGCCGCCTCGGCCGCCTGCCGCAAAACGCTTTCGCTGATTTCTTTGCCCCTGAGAAGCCGTTCCACCGCCGCGAGACGTGTCGGCCGATCGGTGGCCGCGCTGACCACGACGCTCGCTTCGCGCTTCTCGGCATCGAGCACGACCGCCAAGCCGAGCGCCGGCCAGTCGTCGGCGGAGCGCGTAGTGCATTTCAGATAGGCCGCGCGCCGGCCGTCGAGAGGCGGAACGTGGATGTGGCTGATCAGCTCGGCCCGCTTCAGCGTCGTCTCGAGATAGCCGGCGTACAGGGCTTCGACCGGGGCGGTCCGCTCGCCCTTGGGGCCGGCAATGGTGACGCTCGCGCCGAGCGCGCAGAGAAGCGGCGGCAGGTCCATGTGCGGATCGCCATGCGAGAGCGCCCCGCCGACGGTCGCCACATTGCGCACGCGCACATTGGCGAGCGTGCCGAGCGTGCGCCGGATCACCGGCCAGTCCTTCAGCTCCGGCGCCTTCTCCAGCGCGCGTAGCGTAACCATCGCGCCGACGCGCAGCTCGCCGCCGGCGCCACGCTCGATGCGATCGAGCCCGAGCCGCCGCAAGCTGACGAGGCGCGTCGGGCGCAGCACCCCGGCCTTCATCATCAGCATGAGCGCGGTGCCGCCCGACATCGGACGTGCGCCGTCGTCCTGCAGCAGGGAGAAAGCTTCGGAAAGCGAGCGCGGCTCGGCGAGCTCGAAAGGCGCCATCGCGAATTATTCTAGCGGCACGCTGAGGGCACCCCGGCGCCCGTTTTGCAGCTGGCCGCCTACCCCTGACGCGGGCCGCGCATCTCGCGCAGCAGGCCCTCGACGCGCTGCCAGAATCTCGCCTGCTCGCTCTCGCCGGACTGGCTCAGGCGCTCGGCGTTTTGCGCCGCTTCAGCGATGGCTTTGGGGCCGTGCGCCTCGTACAGGTGGCGGGCGACGGCCGAGATATCGGTCGTATCCATGCCGGTCATCCCAGCAAGTTACGAACCGCTAAACCAGTTGTAGCCCTGGTCTTCCCAGTAGCCGCCGGGATACTGGTTGGTGACGAACATCGCCGTGACGAGCTTCGGATTCTTGAAGCCGAGCTTGGTCGGAATGCGGATCTTCAGGGGATAGCCGTATTTCGGCGGCAGGCGCTGCCCGTCGTAGTCGACGGCGAGGATGGTCTGCGGGTGCAGCGCGGTCGCCATGTCGATCGAGCCGTAATAGTCATCGGCGCACTGGAAGCCGACGTATTTCGCCGTGGTGTCGGCGCCGACGCGGTTCAGGAACTCCGACATGCGAACACCGCTCCACTTGCCGATAGCGCTCCATCCCTCGACGCAGATGTGGCGGGTCACCTGCGAGACCTGCGGCAGCGCATAGAGCTCGGCCAGCGTCCAGGGCCGCTTGTTCTTGATCATGCCGGCGAGCTGCAGCTTGTAGCTCGCACCGTCGATGATCGGTACCTCCGATTCCGGGTAGTACCCGTTGTAAGGGAAAGGGCGCGTGATGCGGCTCTCGGGGTATTCGGGCGCGAGGCGCTTCGCATCGAAGAGCCAGCCCTGCGCCCGATCGTTCCAGCGCGACATCGCCGACAGCACGCGCTGCACCGATTCGTCGTCGCTCAGCTCGCAGCCGGCGAGGAGCGACAGCGCGCCGAGCGAGAGCCCGCGCTTCAGAAACAGCCGGCGCTCCAGGTTCAGCACCTGCGGCTTGCGGTGCGCCTGAAACTTGCGCCCCATGCTCATGCGGTTCTCCTGATCCGGCCGGTGAACATCGTCGGGAAAGTGCGCGGCACGAGAATGACCATCAGCACGTGCACGAGCACGAGCAGCGCCACCGCCGACATTGCGAAGAAGTGAACGTAGCGCGCGCCTTCGTAGTCGCCGAAGAGGAGTGCGAGCCAGTGCAGCTGCACCGGCTTCCAGATCGCGAGGCCGGAGGCGACGAGAAGCGCCAGGCAAAGGACGAGCGCGAGGTAGGCGGCACGCTGCGCGGCGTTGTAGACCGCGAGATCGTCGTGCGCGAGCCGGCCGCGCAGCGCTTCGCCGACGTCGTGCAGCACGGCGCGCGGCGAGATCGGCAGCAGCTTGCGGCGGAAATGTCCGCTCGAAATCCCGTACGCGACGTAGACGACGCCGTTCAGCACGAGCAGCCACATGGCGGCGAAATGCCACTGGATGCCGCCAGCGAGCCAGCCGCCGAGCGTCACGCTGCGCGGGAAGGCGAAATCGAACAGCGGCGAGGCGTTGTAGATCTGCCAGCCACTAGTGATCATCATCAGCACGGCAAGCGCGTTCACCCAGTGGGTGATGCGCACGATCAGGGGGTGAACCAGCATTCTCGGCATGGGCTTTGGTCGAAGCTCCGTGCCCTAACTTACACCCTGCGCCAAGTCGTTATTCCAGCCTTGTCTTCCAGGACGATGCCGCGCTCGAGGAGCTCCTGGCGGATGCGATCGGCTTCGGCGTAGTTCTTGGCTTTCCGCGCCGCCTGCCGGGCGGCGATCCGGTCCTCGATCCAGGCGATCGTTACACCCGGCGGCAAATCCTGGAGAAAGTCCTGCGGATCGCGCTGCAGAAGGCCGAGCACGCCGCCGAGCCCCTTTAGCTGGCGCGCCGCGGCGGCGTTGCCCTGGAACGCTTCGTTGGCGAGGAGATGCAGCTCCGCCACCGCCTCAGGCGTGCCGAAGTCGTCGTCCATCGCCTGCTTGAAACGCTTGGCATGGGGTTCGCCCCAGTCGATCGAAGCATTTTGAACGTCAGAATCGCGCAAGGCGGTATACAGGCGGGTCAGCGCCGCCTTGGCGTCGTCGAGGTGCACGTCCGAATAGTTGAGCGGGCTGCGGTAGTGCGCGCGGAGGATGAAGAAGCGCACCACTTCGGCGTCGTACTTCGCGAGGATCTCGCGTACCGTGAAGAAGTTGCCGAGCGACTTCGACATCTTCTGCTCGTCGACGCGCACGAAGCCGTTGTGCATCCAGTAGTTGACGAACTTCCGGCCGTTCGCGCCTTCCGACTGGGCGATCTCGTTCTCGTGGTGCGGGAACTGCAGGTCCTCGCCGCCGCCGTGGATGTCGAAGTGCTCGCCGAGGAGCTGCGAGCTCATCGCCGAGCACTCGATGTGCCAGCCGGGGCGGCCCTCTCCCCACGGCGAGGGCCACTTCGGCTCCTCGGGCTTGGAATGCTTCCAGAGCACGAAGTCGAGCGGATCCTCCTTCGAGGAGTCCACTTCGACGCGCTCGCCGGCGCGCAGCTCGTCGAGCGATTTGCCGGAGAGCTTGCCGTAGCCCGGAAAGCGGCGCACCGCGAAGTTGACGTCGCCGGAGCCTGCGAGATAGGCGAGCCGCTTCTCTTCCAGCCGGCCGATCATGTCGATCATCTGCGGCACGTACTGCGTGGCGCGCGGCTCGGCGTCGGGGGGCTCGACCCCGAGCGCCGCGGCGTCCTCCTCCATGAAGCCGATGAAGCGGCCGGTCAGCGCCGCGATCGGCTCGCCGTTCTCGGCGGCGCGGCGGATGATCTTGTCGTCGATATCCGTGATGTTTCGCACGTACCGGACGCGATAGCCGCTCGCGCGCAGCCAGCGACGCACGATGTCGAACACGACGAGCACGCGCGCGTGGCCGAGATGGCAGTAGTCGTACACGGTCATGCCGCAGACGTACATGCGCACCTCGCCAGGCACGAGCGGCACGAAGTCCTGCTTCGCCCTGCCGAGGCTGTTGTGGATCTTCAGCGTTTTGATTGTGAAGCCGCGGGGGTTGGTCTACAATCGCCCGTCAACGTAGGGCCTTGAAAATACTAACACAATGCTGAATTCCAACGCCCGGTTCCAACCGCAGCGTCTGACGCTTGTCGCGCTGATCCTGACGCTCGTCGGCCTTGCGTTGCCGCTCGCACGGGCCGACGACCTTCAGGATGCGCAGCAGCTCTTCAAATCCGGAGAGCGCGACCAGGCGCTCGAACGGGTGAACAAGGTGCTCGCGGCGAAGCCGAAAGACCCCCAGGCGCGCTTTCTCAAGGGCACGATCCTTACCGAGCAGGGCAAGCAGGCCGAGGCGATCGAGATCTTCAGCAAACTCACGCAGGATTATCCGAACCTTCCCGAGCCGTACAATAACCTCGCGGTGATCTACGCGAGCCAGGGGCAGTACGAGAAGGCGCGCGCCGCGCTCGAGCAGTCAATTCGGACGCATCCGAGCTATGCCACCGCATACGAGAATCTCGGCGACGTCTACGCCAAGCTCGCGAGCCAGGCGTACGGCAAGGCGCTGCAGCTCGACGCGTCGAATACCGGCGCCCAGAACAAGCTCTCGCTGGTGCGCGAGCTGGTGGGCGGTGAGAAGGCGGCGGCGGTAGCCAAGGCGGAGCCGCCGAAGGCCGAAGCGCAGAAGCCCGAGCCGCCGAAAGTCGCCGCGGCGGAGCCGCAGAAGCCTGCCGAAGAGAAGCCGGCGGCCGATGAATCTGCCGAGGTGCTGAAGGCAGTCAACGGCTGGGCCGAGGCCTGGTCGCGCAAGAACGTGGATGCCTACCTCGCCTTCTACGCCAGGGATTTCGACCCGCCGGGCAAGACCTCGCGGTCCGACTGGGAAAAGGAGCGGCGCCAGCGTATCGAGGCACCCAAGTCGATCGCGGTCTCGGTCGACTCGCCCAAAGTGACCATGCGCGGCGCCAACGAAGCCGCCGTCAGCTTCCGCCAGAATTACCGCTCCGACAAGCTGAAGAGCACGAACCGCAAGACGCTCGACATGGTTAAGACCGAGGGCGGCTGGCAGATCCGCAAGGAGCAAGCTGGGAAATGAGTGGAAAATGAGGCGCTTCCCTCTCCTGCTCGCTCTCGCCTGGGCCGCCGCGGCGCCCGCAGCGATGCCCGAGGACGGCCTGTCGGCCGTGTTCCAGGCGATCGAGGCGAATCAGCCCGACGTCGCCCTGAAGCGCGTCGATGCGCTCATCGCGCAGTACCCGAACTTCCGGCTCGCCTACCTCGTGCGCGGCGACCTGCTGCTCGCGAAGGCGCGCCCCCTGCAGACCTTCGGCGACGTGGTGAAGACCGTGCCGCAAGACAAGGTGGAGGGGCTGCGCGAGGAGGCGCTCGCCCGGCTGCAGGCGTTGCGCCAGCGGCCCGACGACAAGCACCTGCCGCGCTATGTGCTGCAGGTGCCGCCCCAGGAGAAGCACGTGCTGGTCGTCGATTCGCACCGCTCGCGCCTTTACGTGTTCGCGAACGAAGGCGGCAGGCCGCATCTCGTCGCCGACTATTACGTGACGCTCGGCAAGAACGGCGTCGACAAGACGCGCGAAGGCGACCAGAAGACGCCGCTCGGGGTCTACCACGTGACCGCCAACCTGCCGAAGAGCAAGCTGACCGACTTCTACGGCGCCGGCGCGTTTCCGATCAACTACCCGAACGAGTGGGACAAGCGGCTCGGCCGCAACGGGCACGGCATCTGGCTGCACGGCGTACCGAGCGATCTCTACAGCCGCCCGCCGCGCTCGAGCGACGGCTGCATCGTGCTCGCCAATCCCGACCTGCTTGCCGTGGGCCGCTATGTGCAGGTCGGCCTGACACCGGTGATCATCGCGAACGAGATCGAGTGGGTCGAAGCCGCGGCCCTCGAGTCCGAGCGCGCCTCGCTTGCCGCGGCGCTCGAGCAATGGCGCGAGGACTGGCAAAGCCGCGACACGGCGCGCTACCTCTCGCACTATTCGTCGCGCTTCTCCTCGGGCACGGAGAACTACGCGGCATGGGCCGCGCACAAGCGCCAGGTGAACGGCGCCAAGAAATGGATCAAGGTCGGGCTCTCGGGCGTGGGGATGTTCCGCTATCCGAGCGAGCACGACTTCGTGGTCGTTACGTTCACGCAGGACTACCGGTCGACCAGCCTGTCCAACGTGATGAAGAAACGGCAGTACTGGGTGAAGGAAGACGGTCGCTGGAAGATTCTCTACGAAGGAGCCGGATGAAGCTGAAGAGCCTGTTCGTGCTTTGCGCCGCGGCGATGGTGCCGGCGGGCGCGCTTGCCGCCGACCCGCAGGTCGACGTGGTCACCAGCCTCGGGCGGATCCGCCTCGAGCTCTATCCGGCAAAGGCGCCGAAGACGGTGGAGAACTTCCTGCAGTATGTGAAGGACGGCCACTATAACGGCACCATCTTCCACCGGGTCATTCCCGGCTTCATGATCCAGGGCGGCGGCATGACGCCGAACATGGCGCAGAAGCCGACGCGCCCGCCGGTCCGCATCGAGTCGAAGAACGGGCTGAAGAACGAGGTCGGCTCCCTCGCGATGGCGCGCACCTCCGACCCCAATTCGGCGACCGCGCAGTTCTTCATCAACGTGAAGAACAACGCCTTTCTCGACTATCCGGGGCAGGACGGCCACGGCTACACGGTGTTCGGAAAGGTGATCGACGGCATGGACGTGGTGAACAAGATCGCCGCCGTGCCGACCGGCCGCCAGGGCATGTCTCAGGACGTGCCGCGCACGCCGGTGATCATCGAATCGATGACGGTGGTCGGCGCCAAGCAGTAGCGGGTTTGCGTTCGGCTCCGTTTTGCCCCGCTCCCTCTACATTTCGGACCTCCATCTCAGCGACGAGCGTCCGGCGGCAAACGAGCGCTTTATCGCGTTCATGGAGGACGAAGCGGCGGCGGCCGACGAGCTGTACGTCCTCGGCGATCTCTTCGAGTACTGGGTCGGCGACGACGACCTGGACGATCCGTTCAACGCCGTGATCGCCGGTTTCTTCCGCCGCTTCAGCGACGCCGGGCGCGAGCTCTACCTGCTCCACGGGAATCGCGACTTCCTCGTCGGCGAGCGCTTTTCCCGCGAAACCGGCGCCCGGCTGCTCGAGGACCCGGCGCTGGTCGGCGACACGCTGCTCATGCACGGCGACACGCTGTGCACCGACGACCACGACTATCAGGCCTGGCGCCGCACGGCGCGCTCTGCGGCATGGCAGCGCGAGTTCCTCGGCAAGCCGCTCGCCGAGCGCCGCCGCGTGGTGCGCGGCCTGCGGGAGAAAAGCAAGGAGGTCATCCAGGCGAAGCCGGCGGACATCATGGACGTCAATCCGGAGGCGGTGCGCGAGGCGCTGCGGCGCCACCCTGCCGTTCGGCTCATCCACGGCCATACCCACCGCCCGGGCCGTCACCTGCTGGACGTCGACGGCCGGCGCTGCGAGCGCTGGGTGCTGCCCGACTGGTATGCCGCCGGCGGCTACCTCGAGGTCCTGGACGGCAAAGCGAGGCTCGTTCGCTGGTAGGGGGAGCCCGGGTACGGCCGTTGCTCCGGGGCTCTTGCCATTTCAAAGGAGCCCCCATGGCCAAGACACGCAGCAAGACCCCTACCGCGATCGACCTGCTGAAGGACGATCACGACAAGGTCAAGAAAGCCTTCAAGGAATTCGAGAAGATGGACCGCTCGGACAGCGAGACCTGCCGCCAGTTGGTGAAAAGCGTCTGCGAGGACCTGCGCGCGCACACCACGGTGGAAGAGGAGATCTTCTATCCCGCAGTACGCGAGGCGATCGACGACGACGATATCATGAACGAGGCGGCGGTCGAGCACGAGACCGCGAAGATGCTGATCGACCAGCTCGAGAACATGGAGCCGGACGATCCCAACTACGCCGCCACCTTCACCGTGCTCGGCGAGTACGTCCTGCACCACGTGAAGGAAGAGGAAGGCGAGATGTTCCCGCAGGCGAAAAAGGCCGAGGGTCTCGACCTGGAAGCCCTCGGCGAGCGGATTCGCGCGCGAAAGGAAGAGCTGACCGCCGAGACGGAAAAGGCTTCGGCATGAACGAAGAGCGGCCGGCCAAGCCGGCGCCGCGCCTCGCTCCGGGCGACGAGGCGGCGTCCGGGACACCCGGCACTGGCGAGGACATTTGCCCCGAGTGCAATGGCTCGGGAAGGAAAGCCGGCCAGCCGTGCCCGAACTGCGCCGGCACTGGCCGCATCACCCGCGGAATAGGAGGCGCCTAGCCGGCTTAGGGAGGCGCCTAGTCGGCTTAGGGAGGCGCCTAGCCGAAGCCTCGAGCCAGGTCGGCCTGGAGGTCGGCGACCGATTCCAGGCCGACGGCGAGCCGTACCAGGCCGTCGGCGATGCCGGCGGCGGCGCGCGTTTCCGGTGAGAGGCGCCCGTGCGTCGTGCTCGCCGGGTGGGTGATCGTCGTCTTCACGTCGCCGAGGTTCGCTGTGATGGAGATGAGGCGCGTGGCGTCGATCAGGCGCCAGGCGGCGTCGCGACCGCCTTTCAGCTCGAAGGAGAGCACAGCGCCTCCCGCCTTTTGCTGACGCGAAGCGAGCGCGTGCTGCGGATGGGACGCGAGCCCGGGATAGTGCACGCGCGCCACCGCCGGCTGCCCTTCCAGCCAGCGGGCGATCTCCAAAGCGGCTGCCGACTGCGCGCGCATGCGCAGATCGAGCGTCTCGAGCCCCTTCAGGATCACCCAGGCGTTGAAGGGCGAGATCGAGGGTCCCGCGGTGCGCAGGAAAGGCACGAGCTGCTCGTTGACGAGCTTCGCCGAGCCGACCACCGCGCCGCCCATCACCCGCCCTTGTCCATCGAGGTGCTTGGTCGCCGAGTGAACGACGAGGTCGGCGCCGAGCTCGAGCGG
>DASQYN010000632.1:0-6008 GCA_035639215.1 Burkholderiales bacterium | reverse complement strand
GCACTGGTCACCGGCGCCGGGCGCGGCATCGGCCGCGCCTGCGCCCTCGCGCTCGCGCAGGCGGGCGCGGAGGTGTGGCTCGCCGCGCGCACCACAAGCGAGCTCGAGGCGCTCGCGGCCGAGATCCGCGGCGGCGGCGGGAGCGCGCAGACGATGACGCTGGACGTCACCAATTCCGTCGACCTGAAGAGCGCGTTCGAGGCGCTGCCCGGGCTGGACGTGCTCGTCAACAACGCCGGGAGCAACATCCCGGAGCCGTTCGTCGACGTGAGGGAAGCGAACCTCGATCGCCTGCTCGCGCTCAACGTGCGCGCCGCGTTTCTCGCCGCCCAGGCGGCGGCGCGCAAGATGCTCGAGGCGCCGGACCGCAAGGAGCGCGGCGGCGCGATCATCAACATGTCCTCGCAGATGGGACATGTCGGCGCGGTGAACCGCACCGTCTACTGCATGACCAAGCACGCGCTGGAAGGACTGACCAAGGCGATGGCGGTCGAGCTCGCGCCGAAGGGCATCCGGGTCGTCTCGGTCGCGCCGACCTTCATCGAGACGCCGCTGTACCGGCAGATGGCGGCGACGCGCCCGGGATTCGAGCAGTGGGTCATGGAGCGCATTCCGGCAGGCAGGCTCGGCAGGGCGGAGGATATCGCCGCGGCGGTGGTCTTCGCCGCGAGCCCGGCGGCGAGCCTGATCACCGGCACCAGCCTCGTGGTCGACGGCGGCTGGACGGCGCAATGATTTCTCATCGCGGAGGACATCCATGATTCATGTCATCGCAGTCATCACCGCAAAGCCCGGCAAGCGCGAGGCGATCCTCGAAGCCTTTCGCGCCAACGTGCCGGCCGTGCGCGCCGAGAAGGGCTGCATCGAGTACGGCGCCGCGATCGACGCCGATCCGGCGCTGCCGATCCAGGCGAAGTACGGCCCCGATACCTTCCTCGCCATCGAGAAGTGGGACAGCCTCGAGGCGCTCAAGGCACACGCCGGTGCGCCGCACATGCAGGCCTACGGGGCAAAGACGCGCGAGCTCATCGCCAGCCGGGTGATCCACATCCTCTCGCCGGTCTAAAGAAGCCCTAGCTTTTCGAACGCGAGGTAGAGCTCGCGGCATACCCAAGCATCGGTCGCAGCGTAGGCGATCTGCTGGCGCGAAAGCTGGCGCGCCGCCCAGTTGCTGGTCTTCGCGCCCTTGGGAACGCGAAAGCCGAGAAAGAGCGCGGCGAGCGAACGTACGCCGGACTTCTCGAGCTTGTGCCGCCGCGCCACGGCGCCGAGGTCGACGATGGCCGCCGGCTCGAAGGCGAAGCTCTTGCGCAGCTGGCGCAGATCCTCGCTCAGGCCAACGCCGGCCTTGACGGTGGTTTTCGACGAAATCAGCTCGCCGAGGAGAGCGGCGAAATCCAGGTGTCGCAGCCGGAAGAGATACACCGCGCGCGCGGTGGCGACCTGCGCGAGCGCCGCGGGATGGCTCTCGCCGACGCGGAACGAAGGCCGCGTCTCGGTATCGAAGCCCACCACCGGCTCGTGCGCGAAGTCTGCCGCCGCGTGCGCCATCTCTTCGCGCGTTGCGACCAGGTGCACTTCGCCCTCGTAGCGGCGGATGGGGAGCGCGTTGACTTCTTCCGGGTCGAGGGCGCGCGAGAGGTCGTGCGGAAGCGTCACTCTCGCATTGTGTAGGTTCGGCAACGACGCTGCACAGCGTTTTCCGACGGCATCGCCGCGTCGTCGTTGCGCCTATAACGAGGGTGCCACATCACAGGAGGTCGCCATGAACTGGGATCGCATCGAAGGCAACTGGAAGCAGGTGAAAGGCAAGGTGAAGGAGCAATGGGGCAAGCTGACCGACGACGACCTCGACCAGATCGCCGGCAAGCGCGATCAGCTCGTCGGCCGGATCCAGAACTCCTACGGCATCGGCAAGGACGAGGCCGACCGCCAGCTCAGCGATTGGGAATCGCGCCAGCACCTCGACTGAGGAGAGCCGCCATGGAAGAGCCGGTCAGCCGCGCCGTGTACCTCGGCGAGGAGCGCCGGCGACGCTGGCCGGGCGAGCACGCCGGCGAGGAGCGCCGCGGCGACCCGTTCGCCGGTTTCGAGACCGACCAGGAGCCCGACCAGTCGCCGCTCGCCGGCGTCGGGGCTTCTAATCCAGGAAGTCCAGCAGCGCGCGGTTGAACGTCTCGAGCGCCGTCTCCGAGGCGCAGTGCCCGCCTTCGGGCAGGAGCACGAGCTTCGCGCCGGGAATCTTCTGCGCGAGCTCCTCGGAAAAGTACGCCGGCGTGATCGCGTCGTCCTTCGCGCAGAGGACGAGCGTCGGCGCCTTGATGCGCGAGAGCTGCGTGCTGCGGTCGAAGGCGACGATCGCGTCTATGCGGCTCGCGACGATCTCGGGCGGGGGGAACGCCGCGAGGGCCAGCTTCTCCCGCTCCTCGAGCATCTTCTCGTTCGCCTTGATCCACCACGGCGGGTAGAGAAATAGCGTTCCCGCGCGGACGTAGGCTTCGGCGCCGACCTCGGTGAGCAGCGCGCGCCGAGCGGCGAAGAGCTGACGGAAGAACATGTCCGCCTTCGTCCACGTGGCGAAGAGGACGAGCTTTCCCAGCCGTTCCGGCCGGGTGAGGGCGAGAACCTGGCCGATCGCGCCGCCGGTCGAGTGGCCGACCACGTGTGCGCGCTCGATCTTCAGGTGGTCCATGAGGCGGACCAGGTCGTCGGTCATCTGCTCGACGGAATAGCGGACCTGCGAATGCGCGCTTTGCCCCGCGCCACGGTGGTCGTGCACGACGACGCGGTAGCCCGCCGAGAACGCCGGCAGGTTGGGCTTCCAGTACGCGGCCGCCCCGCCCAGCCCGGACACGAGGAAGAGCGGCTTGCCCGTACCGTGCTCCTCGTAATGGATGTCGTTCGCCTTCGGCACCGGCTTCTCCCGTTCACGTCGAAGCGGTAATTCTAGAATCACGGCGTGAAAGCCTTGTCCTTCGCGTCGTACGCGCTCGGCGCCGCGCTCGCCGTCCTCGTCCTGGCGCACGCCCTGGTCTACTTCGCCCAGGAGCGGATGATCTTCTTTCCCCAGCCCCTCGCCGAAGACCTCCGCGCCGCCGTGCGCAAAGCGCAGCCCGATGCGCGGGAGATCGAGCTTGCGACTGCGGATGGCCAGCGCCTGCAGGGCTGGTTCGTGCCGAACGGCGGTCGCGGTGCGGCGCTCATCTACTTCGGCGGCAACGCCGAGGAAGTCTCCGGCCTCGCGCTCGAGGCGCGCGAGCTGCCGGGGATCTCGTTCGTGCTCTTCAACTACCGCGGCTACGGGCAGAGCACCGGGAAGCCGGGCGAGCGTGCGCTCTTCGCCGACGCGCTTGCGATCTACGTCTGGGCCGCCTCGCGCCCCGGCATCGATCGCAGCCGCATCGTCGTGATGGGACGCAGCCTCGGCTCGGGTGTCGCGACCTACGTCGCTGCGCAGCGGCCGGTGGCCGGCGTGGTGCTGGTGACACCCTACGACAGCCTGGCCGCGGTCGGGCGCAGCCACTATCCGTTCCTCGCGGTCGGCGCGCTGCTCCGGCACCGCTTCGATTCCGCGAGCCGCGCGCGCACTATCGACGCGCCGATGCTCGCGCTCATCGGCGGCGCCGACACCATCATCCCGCCGCAGCGCGGCGAGGCGCTGGTGCGGGCCTGGCGCGGGCCGGCGACGGCGATCATCCTCCCCGCGGCGGGGCACAACGACATCGGCCTGCGCCGCGCCTACTGGCAATCCATCCGTGAGTTCCTGCGCAAGACCGGCACGACTCCGACCTCCCTCGCCTAGAATGAAGCGGCTTCGTGCGGTCGGGGCGCCTTGTTTCGCCACTTCGGCGCCGCAGCGATTCGCGTGCGTGGCTCGAGGCCCTCGATCACCATCATGCTGACCTTGTTGCCGGTGAAGCGCTCGATCTGACGCACCAGGTTGCGGTCGTCGCGTCCGAGGAAGGTGACCGCAACGCCTGCGCGTCCCGCCCGGCCGGTGCGGCCGATGCGGTGCAGGTAGTCCTCCGCCATGCGCGGCGCGTCGTAGTTCACCACCAGGTTGATCCCCGGCACGTCGATGCCGCGCGCGGCGACGTCCGTCGCCACGAGCACGCGCACGCTGCCGTCGCGCAAGCGATTCAGCGTCCGGGTGCGCTCCTTCTGCTGCATGTCGCCGTGCAGCGAGCCCGCGGCGAAGCCCTTGATCACGAGCGCGCTCGTGAGCTCGGCCGCGGTGCGCTTCATGGCGGTGAAGACGAGCGCCTGCTCGACCTCGGCCTCGTTCAGCAGGCAATCGAGCATGCGGTTCTTGTGCTCGGCATTGTCGGCGACGAGCGCGTGCTGCGTGATGTCCGGCTTGGTTTCCTCGCGCCGTGCGATCTCGATGCGCCGCGGATTGCGCGTGACGCGAGCGGCGAGCCGGCCGACCACGCCGGCGAGCGTCGCCGAGAAAAGCAGCGTCTGCCGCGCCGCGGGAGTGCGCGCGAGGATGGAGTCGATCTCCTCCTGGAAGCCCATGTCGAGCATGCGGTCCGCTTCGTCGAGCACGAGAAGCTCGACCCGCGCGAGCGTGACGCTGCCGCGATCGAGGTGGTCCTTCAGGCGCCCCGGCGTGGCGATCACGATATCCACCGGCCTTTGCACCTGCTTGTGCTGCAGGCCGAACGGCACGCCGCCCACCAGGCAGGCGGTGACGAAGTTCTGCCCGCTGCAGTAGCCGTGCGTCGCCTTCTGCACCTGCGCGGCAAGCTCGCGCGTCGGCGCGAGCACCAGCATGCGCGCGCCCCGGCCGGCACGCGTCGAGGGCTTGCGCAGCCGCTCGAGGCCCGGCAGTACGAACGCCGCGGTCTTGCCGCTGCCGGTCTGCGACGAGACGAGCAGGTCGCCGCCCGCAAGCGCCGCGGGGATCGCTTCGCGCTGCACGGGCGTCGGCTCGGCGTAGCCGAGGCGCGCGAGGTTATCCAGAAGCGATGAATCGAGGCCGAGCGTGGAGAAGCCCATGAGTTTCCTTTGGTTGTCGCCAACCAGAGGGCGGGCGGGGACGCGAAGACTGCGGGGCGCGAAGTCTACGCGAAATTCGGGGTCAGGGCCACAATTCTAGAATCCGGCCATGGATCGCCTGGAGCGCTTCTACAAGATCGACCGCCTGCTGAAGGAGCGCAAGCTCGTTTCTTTCGCCACGTTCGAGAAGGAGCTCGGCATGTCGCGCGCGAGCGTGAAGCGCGACCTCGAGTACATGAGGAGCCGCTTCAACGCGCCGATCGAGTACGACCGCGAGGCGAACGGCTATCGCTTCGGCGCGCCGCGCTCCGGCCCGCGCTACGAGCTGCCCGGCCTCTGGTTCAACGCCCCGGAGGCGCTCGCGCTGCTGACGACGCTGCGTATGCTCGGTGAGCTGCAGCCCGGGATGCTCGACGCCCGGATCGAGCCGCTGCGCGAGCGGCTACGCGGCATCCTCGGCTCCGGCGACCACTCCTCCGAAGAGGTCGAGAAGCGCATCCGCATCTTCCAGCCCGAGCGGCGCGCGGGCGAGGCCGCCCATTTCAGCACCCTCGCGGGCGCCGTGCTGAACCGCGCGCGCCTGTGGATCCGCCATTACAACCGCAAGCAGGACCTCGAGACCGAGCGCGAGGTTTCGCCGCAGCGGCTGGTGCACTACCGCGACAACTGGTACCTCGACGCGTGGTGCCACTTGAGGAACGACCTGCGCAGCTTCGCCGTCGACGCGATCCGCGACGCCGCGCTGCGCGAGGGCCGCGCGAAGGAGGTTCCCGCCGCCGAGCTCGACGAGCACCTCGGCGCCGGCTACGGCATCTTCGCCGGGCGCGAGGTCCAGTGGGCGACGCTCCGGTTCACCGCCGAAGCCGCGCGCTGGGTTTCGGCGCAGCAATGGCATCCCAGGCAGCGGGTGCGGATCGAGAAGGACGGAGCGTACTTTCTGGAGGTGCCTTACTCGGACGACCGCGAGCTGGTGATGGAGATCCTCAGGTTCGGCCCGGACGTGGAAG
>DASQYN010000631.1:0-2733 GCA_035639215.1 Burkholderiales bacterium | reverse complement strand
AGCCCCTTCTCCGCCCTGGCGAGCAGCAGCACCTTCTCCGCCACCTGCGCCGTCGAGATCCACACCTTCTGCCCCGAGACGACATAGCGGTTTCCGCTCCGCTCGGCCTTGGTCTTCAATTTGCGGGTATTCAGCCCGGTGTTCGGCTCGGTCACCGCGAAGCACGCCCGCTCCTTCCCGGCGACGAGCGGCGGCAGCATGCGCTGCTTCTGCGCCTCGGTGCCGAACACCACGACGGGGTTGAGGCCGAAGATGTTCATGTGCACGGCGGACGCGCCGGAGAAGCCGGCGCCCGACTCGGCGATGGTCTGCATCATCAGCGCCGCCTCGGTAATGCCGAGCCCGGCGCCGCCGTGCGCCTGCGGCATAGCGATGCCGAGCCAGCCGTCGCGCGCAAGCGCCTGGTGGAAGTCCGCCGGGAAGCCGCCGTCGCGGTCGCGCTTTCGCCAGTACTCGGCGTCGAAGCGCGCGCAGAGCTTCGCGATCGCGTTGCGGATGCCCTGCTGCTCGGGCGAAAGCGCGAAGTCCATAAAGGGTCAGAGCAATTTTCCGGAGACAAATCGGACGTCGGTGCGCCTGGAAGTGTTACAGGAAAATTGCTCTGACCCCATTTTCACCGCACCACGCTCTGCTTCACCAGCCCGGCGACCTCGGCGTCGTCGAAGCCCAGCTCGACCAGGATCTCGCGCGTGTGCTCGCCCAGCTTCGGCGTGCCGGAGCGGATCGCCCCGCCCCGGGCGCCGTTCGCCCAGACCGGAAATTTCGCGTAGCCGCGCTCGGCGGCCTGGCGCTCGACGAGCTGCGCGTGCTTCGCCGCTTCGCCCGGGGTGACGCAGAGGTCGACCGGGATGTCGTTCTCCTCGAGCAGGCGCTGCCATTCGCGCCCGGTCCTGGTCCTGAAGATCTTCTCGAGAAGAAGAGACAAGGCGTCGCCGTTGTCGCGCCGCCGGGCATCGCTCGAGAAGCGCTGGTCGGCGAGCTCGGGCACCAGCTTGACGAAGTTCTGCCAGAAATGCTCTTCCAGGATGCCGAGCGTGAGCCGCGCGCCGTCCGCGCACTCGAACACGTCGTTGACCGGAAAGATGTGCGCGCGCGGATCGACGCCCGGGTCGAGGCCATGGCGCATCGCGCACAGGAAGAACGCCGCCTCGAACAGCGACAGGTCCAGATACGCGCCTTTGCCTTCCTTCAGCGCGGCGAGGATCGCGATCGCGGCGAAGCCGCCGCCCGCCATGTCGGCGACCGGCAGCGAGGAGCGCGCGGGCTTCTTCAGCCACTGGCCGGGAAAAGCGAGGCCGCCGGCGGCGGCGACGTAGTTGACGTCGTGGCCCGGGCGCTCGCGCCACGGCCCGGTCTGCCCGTAGCCCGAGATCGAGCAGTAGACGAGCTTGGCGTTGTGCCGGCGCAGCGACTCGTAATCGATGGCCAGGCGCTTCGCCACGCCGGGGCGAAACCCTTCGACGGCGACCTCGCTATGAGCCACCAGGCGCGCCACCACGCTCGCGGAAGCCGGGTGTTTGAGGTCGATGGCGAGGCTGCGCTTGTTGCGATTCTCGGTGCCGAACTGCACCGGCACGTAGCTTCGTCCGGGATCGCCGCGCGGCGGCTCGACCTTGATCACCTCGGCGCCGAGGTCGGCGAGGATCGACGTGGCGAAAGGCCCGGGCACGAACATCGAGAAATCGACCACCCGCACGCCCTTGAGCGGCAGCCAGCCGCCAGAGCTCATTTCATCCATCGGGAGGGTCGATCCAGTTCTTCAGCGCGATGCCGCCGTCGACCACGATGGTCGTGCCCGTGACGTACGCGCCGAAGCGCTCGGAGAGCACCGCCACGGCCATCTGCGCCACGTCCGCCGGCGTGCCGAAGCGGCGCAGCGCGATGCTCTCCACCATCCCGGGCGGCGCCTGGAAGCCGCCGCCCGGGATGGCGCCCGGGGCGATCGCGTTGACGCGGATGCCGCGCGGCCCCAGCGCTCGCGCCAGCTCCTTGACGAGCATCGTCTCGCCGGCCTTGGCGGCGCTGTAGTGCGGCAGGTTGCGCGGCGACTCGGCGTGCAGCGAGGTGACGAGCAGCATCCTTCCGCGGATGCCCCGCTCGATCATGTGGCGGCCGAGCCGTTGCGAGATCACGAAGGCCGCGTCGAGGTTCACGGCGAGCATCTCGCGCCATTCGTCGACGCTCGCCTCGAGCACCGTCTGGCGCTCCTGGCGGCGCGGACTCGCCGCGTGCACGAAGAGCGACACGCTTCCCAGCTTCTCGATCGCCGTCTCCGCCAGCCTGCGCGCGGCGGCAGGCGTGGAAAGGTCGGCGTCGGCGAGGTCGGCAGCGAACACCTCGGCCCCCTCTTCCTTCAGCGCCTGGGCGATGCCGCGGCCGATGCCGCCGCCGGCGCCCGTGACGAGCGCCCGATCGCCCTCGAGCAGCTTCATCCGAGGCCGGCTTTCGCTCGCTTCTGCGCCAGGCGCTCGCGCTGCTTCGCCGTGTCGGCCACGAAGCGTACGTGCTTGCCGCGGCCCACTTCCTCGACCGGGTCGCGCACCGAGAACTGGAACGTCACCTTTCGCCGGTCCACTTCCGCGATCCGGAGCTCGATCGAAACCGCAAGGCCGAGAGGCGTCGCGGCGAGGTGGTCGATCGTGACGTGCGTGCCGACCGAGTCTTCGCCGGGATCGAGATGCTCGAGCAGGAAATCGCGGCAGGCGTACTCGACGTCGCTCACCATCCGCGGCG
>DASQYN010000630.1:0-2728 GCA_035639215.1 Burkholderiales bacterium | reverse complement strand
AGGCCTTCGCACTACCTACGCTTCCTTCTTGGAGCACGAGAGCAAACGCTCGCCAGGCTAGGCGGCGGGCCGGTACTCCGGCACCCAGCGTCGCAGCCGCGCGCGGACGCCCTTCGGGTCTGTATCCCGACCGACCGCCATCCAGTCGCTCAACTCTTCCAGCAGTCCGCCGTTTTGAGGGGGACGAACGGCCGCGATACGCAGCTTCGGGTGCGGCGTAGGCAAGGTCTGCTCGGCGTCAGCGAGCGGTTCCTCGAAGAGCTTCTCTCCTGGCCGCAGGCCCGTATAGGCGATGCCGATGTCCTCCTCGGAGAAGCCCGACAGGCGGATCATCTGCTTCGCGAGATCGACGATCTTCACCGGCTCTCCCATGTCGAGCACGTAGATCTCGCCGCCGCGGCCCATCAGCGCTGCCTGCAGCACGAGCTGCGTCGCCTCGGGGATTGACATGAAGTAGCGCTGAATTTCCGGGTGCGTCACCGTGACCGGTCCGCCTCGGGCAATCTGCTCGCGGAAGCGCGGCACGACACTGCCGGTCGAGCCGAGCACGTTGCCGAACCGCACGACGACGAACTCGGTCTCGCCTTCCCGCTGCAGTGCCTGGCACACCAGCTCGGCGAGGCGCTTCGAAGCCCCCATGACGTTTGCCGGATTCACGGCTTTGTCGGTAGAGACAAGCACGCACTTCTTCGTTCCCCAGGAACGGGCGGCGCGGCCGAGCACGAGAGTGGAGAGAACGTTGTTGGCGACGGCCTGAAAGGCATTGTCTTCCTCCATTAGCGGCACGTGCTTGTAGGCGGCCGCATGGAATACCACCTGCGGCTTATAGCCCGCGAACACCTGATTCACTCGGGTTTCGTCCTTGGCGTCGCCGATTACCGGGACGATGCGCGCTGCGGGAAAACGATCGCGAAACTCCTGCTCGATGGAGTAAAGCGCGAGCTCCGAGAGCTCGAACAGCACGATCTCGCGCGGAGCGAACCGCGCGATCTGCCGGCAAAGCTCGGCGCCAATCGACCCTCCAGCTCCCGTCACCAGGACAGTGCGGCCGTCGAGAAAGCCGTGCAGCCCCGCTTCGTCGAGTGCCACCGGGTCTCGGCCAAGCAGGTCGTCGAGCTCTATGCGCCGCAGCGCGGAAATGCTCACCTTCCCCGATACGATGTCGCCAAGGCTCGGTACGGTCATCACGGCAACGCCCGCGCGGTTGCAGATCTCCACGGCGCGCTTTCGCTCGCCATGCGTGGCTCCCGGCATGGCGACGATAGCCTGTGTCACGCTGAGCCGCCCCGCAATGTCGGGAAGAGCTGCCAGCGTGCCGCGCACCTTCACCCCAAGCAGCGCGGCGCCCTGCTTCGTCGGATCGTCGTCGAGAACGCCAACGACGCGCCACTGCGAGCTGGTAGCCAGTTCCTTCAACAACGCCGCGGCGGCGTTGCCGGCGCCCAGCACCAGCACAGGGACCGCCTGCGGCCTCGCCAAGAGTGCCGTGATACGTCCCTCGCGCCAAGCACGGTAAGCAAGGCGGCTGCCGCACATCGCCGCGGCGAGGAGCATAGGGGCGATCAGGAAAACCGAGCGCGGCACGGGCGTAGCCCAGCGAAACAGTGCCAGGACCGCCGGCACGACTGCGGCGCCGAGTCCGACTGCCATGATGATTCGCTGCAGGTCCGGGAGGCTCGCGTAGCGCCACATGCCGCGGTAGAGGCCTAGCGCCCAGAAGATGGCCGCGTGCACAAGCAGGGACACGGGCAGGCGAGACACCATGACTTCCTGAAACGCGTGCGGGATATCGAGATTGAAGCGCAGCCAGAAGGCGAGCACCCAAGCGAGTCCTACCGCCACGATGTCGTGGCTGAATGCGATGAGCCGTCGGACGTTCAACTGACCGTCCGGGTCCGACTGTAGCGCGCCCAGCGAAGGTCGATCCAGGCGGCGACGCCGACCAGCACGAGCGCCGCAGCGCCGAACGCGGCCGCCTGGACTGCCGGGCGCTCGGCACGCCCGTAAAGTGCTGCGCCCGCGCATACGAGCATGAGCGCGTAGCCGCTCAAAGCAGCGCCGCGGTGTCCCGCACCCATGCGCACGAAGCGCTGGTAGTAGTGCTCGCGATGCGCATGCCACACCTTTTCCCCGCGAGCGAGCCGCCTGACGAGCGTAGCGGTCGCATCGCCGATGAACGGAGCGAACACGAGGACCGGAAACCAAAGGGGCCACACGTCGTCGCGCCAGCCGACGATGCCGAGTGCGCCGGCGAGAAATCCGAGCGGTACCGAGCCGACGTCACCGAGAAACATCGTCGCCGGAGGAAAGTTGAGCATCAAGAAGGCGAGCGAGGCGGCAACCAACGCGACATCCAAAGTCAGGAGCGACGTATGGCCGACGATGCTTGCCGCGATGGCGTAGGCGCCGAAGCCGATCGCCGCCATCCCGCCTGCGAGCCCGTCGGACCCATCCATGAAGTTGTACAGGTTGGTGATCCACGCCACAGCAAGGCAGAGCGCCAGGAGCGCTACCGGCTGCATGGGACTCAATACGTGCCAGACGAGCACTGCCGCTGCTCCCAAGTGCACGCCGAGTCTCGCCACCGTAGGCAGTCCGCGCAGATCGTCGACGAACGACACGGCAGCGAGCGTCAACGCCAGGCTGAGCGGCAGCCACAAAGCGCCGGCTCCGAATGCGAGGCTGGTAAGAACACCGATCACGACCGCAATGCCCCCGGTCCGGGGAA
>DASQYN010000629.1:0-7899 GCA_035639215.1 Burkholderiales bacterium | reverse complement strand
CATCCCTTTTTCGCCGTAGTCGTCGATCCGGGGCACGAGGTGGCGTTGCCGGACTTGTTTCGCGACGCATGACCCCGAAGCTTCCCGTTTCGGTGCTCGTCGTAGTGTATTCCGCAAGTCTCGAAGTGCTCCTTCTCGAGCGGCGCACGCGTGCCGGTTACTGGCAATCGGTGACCGGTTCCCTCGACCACATCGACGAGGCGCTGGAGCGAGCGGCGGCCCGCGAGGTGCTGGAGGAGACCGGGATCGATGCCTGCCGCGGCGTGCTTTGCCGTTGGAATGTCGTCAATACTTTCGAGATCTACGCCGAGTGGCGACATCGCTTCGCTCCGGGTGTGCTCCATAACGTCGAGCACGTCTTCGCCCTGCGCCTGGCATCGCGCGTGCCGGTGACCCTCTCGGCCGATGAGCACGTCGCCGCGGCGTGGCTGCCCTGGCGCGAGGCAGCGGCGAAGTGCTTTTCCTGGTCCAACCGTGATGCGATCGTGATCCTCGGGGAGCGCTTGGGGTGAAACTTCTTGCTATCGCGCTTTTCGCCGCGGTTCTCGGTTGCGCCGCTGCCCGATCCATCGAGGAAGCGCGGCTTGCATCTCCATCGCCGGAAATCAGCTCGTGCGCGCAATGGTTTCGCGCCCTCGATGCACAAGTTACAGCCGCCGGCGTGCGCGATCTGTACTACTGGCGAATACCGGGGTTTCCTTACTTGCGTACCGATCGGTTTCTTTCCGGCTCGCGCAGTCTTGCCGCGCCCGGGGGGCGCGCGTTTGAAAGCTTCGCCGACCGCCTGCTCGACCACGATCTGGAGTCCCGGCGTTACGAAATCGATAACCTGCCGGCCGCGCTGGTGGAAAAATGGTCCGGGATGCGGTTCGACGATCCTCGTGAGCTCGCGCTGCGCCGGACGGTGCAGTGCGGCCGCCTGCTTCGCGCGGTGGAGCTCGCGCGACCGGAGATGCGGGCGGCGCTCGTCGAGCGCGTTGTCTTGCCGCCGTCGAGCCCGCCCGCGGCGGCATGTCCGCGGTACTCCGCGGCCGGCGCTGGAGCGCGCGTCCGGTTTAGCCCGCCGCCCGCCGGGCTGTCGCGTGCCGTGGCCGCCGGCTGGAGCCTGCGCGCGGAGCTCGATCCTCTGGGTCAGGCCCTTATCCCCGAGCGCGAGCTGCAAGCACTGGCGGCGACTTACGCGCCGAGCTTCGAGATCGCCGTAGCTTCGGACGCCGATCGCTTCGGCGCGCTACGCTGGCGCCGCGGCGGGAAGCGGCCGGAAATCGACCCTGCCGAGCCTACGGTGTACGTGCGCCAGACCTACGCGCGCTACGCGGACCATGCATTGTTGCAGATCGTCTACACGGTGCTTTTCGATGAGAACCGCATCGCCTGGCGAGTGACGCTCGCTCCGGACGGCGAGCCGCTCGCCTATGAAGCGAGCGGCGCGGACGGCTGCTATGCAGCCATCCTCACGCCGCGGGCGCGCGCGCGCGAGCGCTCCGTTTCGGTCATGCGCGAGTTGCCTCGCCTTCGCGACGACATGCGTCCGCTCGTGGCTATCGCGCCGATTACGCACGAGATCGGCGTGCTGGGCGTAGTCGTCGGCGGTGACAGCTTGGCGCGTTATGCGCTACGGCCGTATGACGACCTGCGCTCGGCGCCGACGCTGGAGGGCCGCCATAGGGCCGCGGTCGCTCGACCCGTGCTGGACGATACGGACCGTTTTGGCGCGCGCTTTGCCTTCGATCTGACGGACGCGCCGCCATGATCCAGCGCCTGCGCGTGGTCACGCTGAACATTCACAAGGGGCTGTCGCACTTCAACCGGCGCATGGTCATCCATGACCTGCGCGACGGGCTGCGCGCCCTCGATGCCGACCTGGTGTTTCTGCAGGAAGTGCAGGGACTGAACCAGCGCTTCGCCATGCGTTTCGCTGCCCATCCGGAAGAGCCGCAGCAGGCCTTCCTCGCGGGCAGCGAATGGCAGCATTGCTACGGCCCGAATGCGGTTTACGACCACGGCCATCATGGCAACGCGATTCTTTCGCGCTTCGGGTTTGTGTCGTTCGAGAACGAAGACGTCTCCGACCACCGCTACGAGCGGCGCGGGCTGTTGCACAGCGTGGTCGCGGTGCCGGGGTGGCGCCGCAACCTGCATTGCGTGTGCGTTCATCTCTCGCTGCACGAGCGCGGCCGGGCCCGTCAGCTCGAGGCGATCTCCGGCAGGCTCGAAGAGCTCGCTTCGCGCGGCCTGCCGGTCATCGTCGCCGGAGACTTCAACGACTGGCGGCATCGTGCGTCGTCGATCCTCGAGCGCCGCCTCGGGATGACCGAGGTGTCTCTGGCGCGCTTCGGCCGGGCCGCGCGCACTTTCCCGGCGATGATGCCGGTGCTGCAGCTCGACCGCATTTACGTTCGCGGCTTCAAGATCGTGCATTCGGAAGTCCACCGCGGCAAGCCGTGGTCCAGGCTCTCCGACCACCTTGCCGTGAGCGCCGAGCTGGAGCGCATCTAGAGCACGCGCAGCCGTCCGCCGTCCAGCAACGGAACGACCGGCAGGGCATCGATGCGCGCGGCGAATTCCACTTCGTGTCGCAAGCCGCGCTTTTCCATCATGCGGCCCAGCCGGCACTCGAGCAGCGCCTCGGGAAGCCGGGCATGGCGGAACACGGCGCGGGCAGCCCGCGCCGCGTCCGAGAAGTCCGCGTTCCTTCCCAAGCGCTCGGCAAAACGATCGACGTAGCAACCGGCGCCGTAGAAATCCTCGAAATTGAAATTTCCGCCGGAGCCCGCACACACGAGGAGAATCGTATCGCCGCTGTGCTGCTTCAGGATGTGCTCGACGAGCCGAGCGGCGTTGAGCAGCGCCCCGCAGTACACGCGCGCTGCCTGCGCAGCAAGCGCCATTGCCACCGTGCCATTGGTTGTCGAGTAGACGATCGTCTTCCCTGCTACGCCGTGCTGGAGAAGCGACAGCGGCGCCGGATGCGCGAAGCCGGGCAGCGTCTCGGCATAAAGCTCGCCGGCGAGCACGAAGCAGCCTTCTTGGCAGCGGAGCGCCTCGGCTCTCGCCGCCGCCTCGTCGAGCACCGGCACTACCGCCACAGCGCCGTGAGCCAACGCTGTCACCATGGTGGTCGTGGCGAAAAGAATGTCGATAACGACGACGATCTTACCGCCGACCCGGACGGAGTCGAGCTCCTCCTTACGCGTAAGCACGTGGATCTTGTGATTGAGCTCGATGCGCGCGCTCATGCGCTTACCGGCGTCCTCTTTGAAAAAGTTTGCACGACCGGCCGCGATTCTTATCGCTTTATCCGGCGATCATGTTAGCGCGGTCGGCGCCGCTCGTTAGAATGCCTCGGTGGACGAGCAATTCCTCGAGCGCATGGACTCGCAGCTGGCCGGTTGGAGCGATCCGGTCGAGCGTCTGCGCAGGGCGCTCGACAATGACGAGTTCCAGCTTTATTGCCAGCCGATCCTCGCCTTGCAGGAGGGCGACTATCCGATCGCCGAAATTCTGGTGCGCCTGCGCGAAGAAGAGCGCGCGCTCGTGCCGCCCGGGGAGTTTCTCCCGGTCTTCGAGCACTTTCGCATGATGCCGCAGCTCGATCGCTGGGTCGTTCGCCACACGCTGAAGCGCCTCGCCGCTGGCTCTCGCATCCGACACTTCACCATCAATGTCTCCGGACAGACGCTGGAGGATGCGGAATTTCCCCGCTTCGTCGCCGGCCAGCTGAAAACGAGCAATGTGGCGAGCGACGCGATCGGATTTGAGGTGGACGAGGGCGACGCCCTGCAACGTCCGCGAGCGGCGAAGCAGTTCGCCGAAGCGTGCCGCGCGATCGGTGCGCCGGTGCTCCTGGATGGCTTCGGCCGCCTCTCCGTCTCGTTCACGCCGATCAAGGACCTGCGGGTGCAGTTCGTCAAAGTCGATGGCGCTATCAGCCGCAAGCTGCTGGCCAGCGAGGGTGCGCGCGGCAAACTGGGCGCCATCCTGCGCGTCAGCGAGGCACTCGGCTTCGCCGTGGTCGCCGAATGCGTGGAAGAGCAGGAAGTGCTGGCGCGATTGAAGGCCATGGGTGTGCGCTACGCGCAGGGGTTCGGGGTTTCCCCGCCGCATGCGATTGACGCCATGGCGCAGCCTGCCTAGCAGGGCGATCGGCGTGGTGCTTCCGCGCAGCACGGCAAACTGGCCCGACGTTCCCGCGGTGTATGGCTGGCTCGAGCTCGATCGCCGCGGCGACTGGCGCATCAAGGGCGAAAGAATCGGGCACGCCGGGTTGCGCGACTTCATCGCGCGCAACTACCAGCCAGATCAGCGTGGGCGCTGGTATTTTCAGAACGGTCCGCAGCGCGTTTTCGTCGCCCTCGCATATACACCGCTCGTCGTTCATCATGACGGCGAAACGCTGATCGACCAGTGTGGCCGGCGTGTCGTGGCGAGCGCCGCCTACCTCGACGAAGAAGGCTCGGTGCTTATCGAAGGGGGTCCGGCGATCGCGCTTCTCGATGACCGAGACCTCGCGCGCTACGCCGAAATCGGAGAACAGCTGCCGCGGGTGCGGCGTGCCGAACTCGAGCGCAGGTTTGGCTTCGTGCGGGAGCCTCGCCCGTCATAGCAGAAACAGGCCGGCGCTTTCCTTGCGCCGGCACTATTTCCTCTTTATAATCCGGCCTCTTTTTTACACCCGGGGCGGCGGTGCGCTGTCTTCAGCGTTGCCGCCCGGTTTGTTTCTGGAACAGTAAAAATATGCCTACCGTCAGTCAGTTAGTGCGTGCCGGGCGGGTCGCGAAGCGCCCGAAATCGAAGGTTCCGGCGCTCGCCGGGTCGCCGCAAAAGCGCGGCGTGTGCACTCGCGTCTACACCACGACCCCGAAGAAGCCGAACTCGGCGCTGCGTAAGGTCGCGAAGGTGAGGCTAACCAACGGCTTCGAGGTGATCGGCTACATCGGCGGCGAAGGGCACAACCTGCAGGAGCACTCGGTGGTGCTCATCCGCGGCGGGCGGGTGAAGGACTTGCCGGGGGTGCGCTATCACATTGTGCGCGGCTCGCTCGACACCCAGGGCGTCAAGGACCGCAAGCAGGGCCGCTCGAAGTACGGCGCCAAGGCGCCGAAATCCGCATAACTGCGCTGCCCAAGGAAGAGAGCTAAATGCCGCGTCGCAGAGAAGTCCCGAAGCGCGAGATCCTGCCGGATCCGAAGTTCAACAACGTCGATATCGCCAAGTTCGTCAACGTACTGATGACGCGCGGCAAGAAATCGGTCGCCGAGCGCATCATCTATGGCGCTCTCGACACAATCAAGTCGAAGTCCGGCAAGGATCCGCTGGACGTGTTCTCGCAGGCCGTGCAGAACGTGAAGCCGATCGTCGAGGTCAAGAGCCGTCGCGTGGGCGGGGCGAACTACCAGGTGCCCGTGGAAGTGCGCCCGGTACGGCGGGTTGCGCTTGCGATGCGCTGGATCCGCGAGGCGGCGCAGAAGCGCGGCGAGAAGTCCATGACGGTTCGCCTTGCCGGCGAGCTGCAGGAAGCGGCCGAAGGCCGCGGCGGTGCGATGAAAAAACGCGAGGAAGTCCATCGTATGGCCGAAGCGAACAAGGCTTTCTCGCACTACAGGTTCTAGTTGAGGGAAGTGAGGATCAGTGGCCGTGGCTAGGAAGACCCCTATCGAGCGTTATCGGAACATCGGCATCTCGGCGCATATCGACGCCGGGAAGACGACGACGACCGAGCGCATCCTTTTCTACACCGGCGTGAACCACAAGATCGGCGAGGTTCACGACGGCGCCGCGACCATGGACTGGATGGAGCAGGAGCAGGAGCGTGGCATCACCATCACTTCCGCGGCGACGACCTGCTTCTGGAAGGGCATGGACCTGTCCTATCCCGAGCACCACATCAACATCATCGACACGCCCGGGCACGTCGACTTCACGATCGAGGTCGAGCGCTCGATGCGCGTGCTCGACGGCGCCTGCATGGTGTACGACGCGGTGGCCGGCGTGCAGCCGCAATCGGAAACGGTCTGGCGCCAAGCCAACAAGTACCGCGTGCCGCGGCTCGCCTTCATCAACAAGATGGACCGCGTCGGCGCCACGTTCTTCAAGTCCTACGGGCACATCCGCGACCGCCTTAAGGGCAATCCGGTGCCGATCCAGCTCCCGATCGGCGCCGAGGAGAAGTTCGCGGGCGTGATCGACTTGGTGACGATGCACGCGATCTACTGGGACGAACCCTCCCAAGGGATGAAGTTCGAGAAAAGGCCGATTCCGGCCGAGCTGGCCGACGAGGCGAAGGAGTGGCGCGAGAAGATGGTCGAGGCGGCCGCCGAGGCCAACGAAGAGTTGATGAACAAGTACCTCGAGACGAACGATCTTTCGGTCGAGGAAATCAAGCGCGGGCTGCGTCTGCGCACCATCGCCAACGAAATCGTGCCGATGCTGTGCGGCACGGCTTTCAAGAACAAGGGCGTGCAGGCGATGCTGGAC
This sequence comes from Burkholderiales bacterium, assembly GCA_035639215.1. GTDB lineage: Bacteria > Pseudomonadota > Gammaproteobacteria > Burkholderiales > SG8-39 > SCGC-AG-212-J23. The sequence continues at coordinate 1,422 of DASQYN010000629.1, read as the reverse complement.
GCCGTGATCGACTATCTGCCCTCGCCGATCGACATTCCGCCGGTCAAGGGCGAGAACGAAAGGGGCGAGCCCGACATCCGCAAGCCGGGCGACGACGAGCCGTTCGCCGCGCTCGCTTTCAAGATCATGACCGACCCGTTCGTCGGCCAGCTCACCTTCATCCGCGTCTACTCGGGTGTCCTGCAGTCCGGCGACACCGTGCTCACCTCGATGCGCGCACGCAAGGAGCGCATCGGCCGCCTGCTGCAGATGCACGCCAACGAGCGCAAGGAAATCAAGGAAATCCGCGCCGGCGACATCGCCGCCGTAGTGGGTTTGAGGGACGTCATTACCGGCGAGACCATCAGCGACGTGAAGAAGTCGATCACGCTCGAGCGAATGGTGTTCCCGGAACCGGTGATCTCGCAGGCGGTCGAGCCGAAGACCAAGGTCGACCAGGAAAAGATGGGCGTGGCGCTCGGACGCCTCGCTCAGGAAGACCCGTCGTTCCGCGTGCGCACCGACGAGGAGTCGGGGCAGACCATCATCTCCGGCATGGGCGAATTGCATCTCGAAATCATTGTCGACCGCATGAAGCGCGAGTTCGGCGTCGAGGCCTCCGTCGGCAAGCCGCAGGTCGCCTACCGCGAGACGTTCCGCAGGTCGGTCGAGCAGCAGGGCAAGTTCGTCAAGCAATCCGGTGGTCGCGGTCAGTACGGCGACGTCTGGCTCAAGCTCGACCCGCAGCCCGGCAAGGGCTTCGAGTTCGTCGACGCCATCAAGGGCGGGCGGATTCCGCGCGAGTACATCCCGGCGGTGGAGAAGGGCGTCAAGGAAGCGCTGCAGGAAGGCGTGCTCGCCGGCTATCCGGTCGTCGACGCCAAGGTGACGGTGTTCGACGGCTCGTACCACGAGGTCGACTCGAACGAGAACGCGTTCAAGATGGCGGCGATCTTCGCCTTCAAGGACGGCATGCGCACGGCGAGCCCGGTGCTGCTTGAGCCGATCATGGCGGTCGAGGTCGAGACGCCCGAGGAAAAGATGGGCGACGTGATCGGCGACCTGTCGTCCCGGCGCGGCGTGATCCAGGGCATGGAGGATCTGCCCGGCAGCAAGGCGATCAAGGCGGAAGTGCCGCTGATGGAGATGTTCGGTTACTCCACCCAGCTGCGCTCGCTCACGCAGGGCCGCGCCACCTACACGATGGAATTCAAGCACTACGCCGAGGCGCCGAAGAACGTCGCGGACGCGATCATCAACAAGGACGAGAAGGAAAAGAAGTAGGAACTCGCTATGGCCAAAGGCAAATTCGAGCGCACCAAACCGCACGTGAACGTGGGCACGATCGGGCACGTGGATCACGGCAAGACGACGCTGACGGCGGCGATGACGCACATTCTGGCGAAGAAGTTCGGGGGCGAGGCGAAGAACTACGACCAGATT
>DASQYN010000628.1:0-5779 GCA_035639215.1 Burkholderiales bacterium | reverse complement strand
TGTAGGTGTTGGTCGACCCCGGCTCCTCGTTCCTCAGATTGCCGAAGAACAGCTCGTCGAAGCTGCGGTAGGGCCGTCCGTTGATCGCCAGGATGCGGTCGCCCGGCTCGAGGCCCGCCGCCTCGCCGCTGCCGAACACCTGCGCGACCACGTTCGGGCCCGAGGTGTACATGGTGCGCCAGCCGAAATCCGGGCTGTCGGGCCAGTGCACGAGGTTCACCGCATACACGAGCCACATCGCGGCCACGAGCGCGAGCACCAGCGCGTAGCCGAGCCAGTGACCCGGCAGCTGCGCGGCGCGCGGCGGGGCGGTCGGCGGAACGGCGCTCTTCATGCGCGCCAGCGCTCCGGCGCGAGCGCGACGAGCAGCAACGCCGCGATGGCAAGGGTGACGGCGAAAACGTCGCCGTAGCGGGTATAGAAGCTCTTGCGCTGAGCGAGCGGCACATCGCGCACGAGGTAGCCCGGCACGAACACGTCGTTACCCTGCCGATCGGCGACCCGGGCGACGATCGCCCCGTCGGGGTCGATGAACGCCGAGACGCCGGTGGTCGCGGCGCGCACCACCGAGACGCGATTCTCCACGGCGCGAAAGACATTCATCGCCAGCGTCTGCCGCGGCCCGGAGGTGTCGCCGAAAACGCCTTCGTTGGTCACGCTGACCATGAAGTTCGCGCCGTCCGCGACGAAGCGGCGAAACACGTCGGGAAAGGCATTTTCCCAGCAGATCGGGCTGCCGAAGCGTCCGGCGCCGACCTGGAAAATCGTGTAGCGGCTGCCGGGCACGAAGCCCTTCTCGACCCGCGTGAGCCAGCGCGGCCAGGCGACGAGACCCTGCAGCGGCACCTCCTCGTTGAAGGGCGTGAGACGGATCTTGTCGTATTGCGCCTGCACCTGGCCGGCGCTGCTGAGCAGGAACTCGCTGTTGGAATACGGCAGCAATCCGTCGCGCGCCGGCGCGAACTTGTCGCCGCCAGCGCCGCCGACGAGGATCGGCGCGCCGGCGCGATGCGCGACGTCGCTCACGAAGAGGCGGATCATCCAGAAGCTGATCGGCCCGGGAAGCGACGAAGAGGGCCAGACGATGAGCTGCGGCCGCTCCGCGGCGGCCAGGCGAGTGAGCTGCTCGTAGGAGGCGAGATGGCGCATCTGCTCGGTCACCGACATGCCGTTGTGCGCCATGAGGTTCGCCTGCACGAGAGCGACGCGCAGGCGCTCCGGCGGGGCTGCCGCAGGCGAAAGCCGCGCCACGCCGTAGAGCAGGGTCGCGCCGATAACGAGGCCTGCCAGCAGCGCATGCTTTCGCCACCGCGCAGCGCGGTCCGCCAGCAAGTCCGGAATCTCGCTCACCACCTGGTTCACCGCGGCGAGGACGAACGACACGCCGTAGGCGCCGGCGAAGTCGGCAATCTGGATGAGCGCGAGGTGGCGGTACTGCGAATGCGCGAGGAAATTCCACGGATAGGCGAGAAAGAAGAAATTGCCGCGGGCGTACTCGCAGGCCACCCAGAGCGCCGGACCGACCACGATGAGCGCCGGAGCGACGCGGCGCGCCGCCAGCGCGTAGAGCGCTCCGAAGCCGAGGTAGTAGACCCCGAAGACCAGCACCATCATCGCGAAGTGAAAGGGATCGAGCGAGGGGATCACCAGGACCCAGAAGAAGCTCACGGCGCCGAGGCTCATGCCGAACAGCATCCCGCCCAGCGCTCCCCTCGCCGGCCCTGCCTGCCGCAGCGCATAGAGCAGGGGCGCGAGGGCGACCCAGGCGAGCCAATCGAGGTCGAAAGAGGGCAGCGAAAGCGCGGCGAGCACGCCCGAGGCGACGCAGACGGCGTTCAGGGGAAGAAGCCGATCGGCGCGCATCGTCGCTACGCCGCCTCGCTCACTTCCGCCGCCGCCCGCAGTCCGGACTCGAGCGCCCCCTGCATCCATCCCGGCGAGGAGGAGGTGTGCTCGCCGGCGAAGTGCACGCTTGCCTCGGCCGCCGCGAGGTGCGGGCGAAGACCCAGCACCTCGCCGGGCCGGAAATAGGCAAAGGCGCCGCGCGCCCAGCGATCCGTGTGCCAGCACTTCGACGTTCCCCGCTCGTAGTCCTTGCCGGCGCCGGGGAAGACTTGCTCCACGCAGGCGAGCGCGGCGTCGATGCGCTCTTTCTCCGGGCGATCGCTCAGGCGCTCCGCCTCTTCCCCTACCGCCTGGGCCTCGAGGATGCCCCGCTCACCGGGCTGGCCGATCGTGTGCTCGAAGAGCCACTTCATCGGCAAGTCGGTGCTGGTGAGCAGGTACGGGTTTTCCTCGGTCCATACCCGGCGGCGGAACTGCAGAAAAACCCGTGTCACCGAAGTGTAGGCAAGCCGCTCGATCGCGCTCGTTTTCTCTGCCGAGAAGGCGGGCGTCACCGCGATGCTTCTCAGCACCGAGAAGGGCAGCGTGCACACGACGCGGTCGGCGACGATGCGCTGGGCGCCGCTCGCCGCGTCGAGCACCACGGCTGCCGAGCGCTCGCCGGGTTCGATGCGAACCACCGCGGCGCCGTAGCGGATGCGACCGGCGAGGCGCTCGGCCAGGCCATAAGCGAGCCGCTCGCTGCCGCCTCGGATGCGGTAGTAACGCCCGCCCGCCTGGCCGGTGCCGGCCACCCGCTGAAGCATATCGAGCGCGGAATAGCTGTCGATCCCGCGCCCCAGGAGATCGAGATAGCCGACGCGAAGCAGCGCCACCGCTTCTGCCGAAGCGCCGCGCGAGCGCAGGAATTCGGCGGCGCTCATACGATCGACGGCGGCGAGGCGCGCATTGGCGGCGGCAACATCGCCCAGCGTGGCGAGAGCGCCGTCGACGTACTTCGCCCACATGCCGCTGCGGCCCAGCTTTCGCTCTTCCGCGCTCAGCTCGAACGGCCACGGCATGCCCGGCACGCCGTCGACGACCCGCCGGTGGCGCACATAGTAGAGCCGCGTATCGAAGAGCGGAAACGCCGGCTCGAGCGCCGCGCCTACCGATCGTGCGTAGCGCAGCGTCAGGCCGTGATTGTCCGGAACGAAGAGCGCCCCGGCCTCGGCGCTCAGCCCGCCGTCAAACGGCTGGCGCAGCGTGAGCACGCGCCCCCCGGGCCGCTGGCGCGCCTCGAAAACCGTCACTTCATGCCCGGCCCTCGCCAATTCGTCGGCCGCGACGAGCCCGGCGAGGCCCGCGCCGAGGACCAGCACCTTCTTGCGCCGCAACGCAGCGCGGGAATTCCGTGCAATAGCTCCCGCCGCCAACGCCCCAATAAATCGCCGGCGATCCATAGCCCAACTCCTCCGCCGATCAATTTATCAGAACGTCCCTCCAGCCGGGGATGGTCTTGCCGTCGGCAACCGGGCGACAATGCGGCCTCGGAGGTTCTTCCATGCGCAAAGCGCTTCTGCAGATCTTCATCTTCGCCCTCGCCCTCTTTGCAGCGCCTTGGGCGTCGGCGCAGCTCGCGTTCAACCGCCTCGTGGTCTTCGGCGACAGCCTGTCGGACCCGGGCAATGCGTTCGTCCTTCTCGGCGCCACCAACACGCCGCCCGACTGGTCGGTCGACGCTTTCCTCGTGCCCGACCGCCCTTACGCGCGCGGCGGCCAACATTTCAGCAATGGTGCGACCTGGATAGAGCAGATGGCGCGGCCGCTCGGGCTGGCGAACAGCGTGCGGCCGGCCTTCCGCAGCGCCTCCGGCGCGACCAACTTCGCGATCGGCGGCGCGAGAGCGAGGGCCGATGGCAGCGGCACCGACCTCACCTCGCAGGTCCAGGCCTTCCTGAACGCGGCCGGCAACGCCGCGCCCGCCGATGCGCTCTACGTAGTGGAGATCGGCGGCAACGACCTTCGCGATGCCCTGCTCGCCTTCGTGCAAACGCTCCAGTCGGGCGGCACGCCGGTGCAAGCGCAGGCGGCCGCGGGCGCCATCATCACGGACGCCGTCGCCGCCACAGGCGCACAGATGCAGGCGCTCGCCGGCGCCGGCGCCCGCCGCTTTCTCGTCTGGAGAGTGCCGAACATCGGCGCCACGCCGGCGATCCGCGGTCTCGGCGCCCTCGATCCGGCGATTCCTGGCGTCGCCGACTCGCTCACGCAGGCGTTCAACGCCGCGCTCGAGACGAACGTGCTTGCGCCGCTCGCCGCGTCGGGCCTCGGCATCGTGCGCCTGGACGTGTATGCCAAGCTCAACCAGATCATCGCCAACGGTGCCGCGTTCGGGCTGAGCAACGTCACGGCCGCGTGCATCACGCCGAGCGTGCCGCCGTTCCAGTGCCAGACCCCGGATCAGTACCTCTTCTGGGACGGCATCCACCCGACCGCGGCCGGGCACGCCATCATTGCTCAGTACGCGACGTACGTGCTGACCCACTGAATTGGGTGCACCGGAATATGGAATGAGCCGCGCGCTCCTCCTGTTCGCGCAGGCAGCCAACCTACGAACGGGAGGAGCTCCATGAAGAAGCGCGTGTTAGCCGCAGCACTTTTCGCTGCGCTGAATTATTCCGTCATCGCCGCGGCCGACGACCGGCTGGTGCGTTTCGACGGCGGCATCGCGGAGACGCCGGTGTCGAGCCTCACCGCCGCGAACATAGTGAAGGGAATATCGCCCGGCGGTCAGCCGTGGGTGATCTCGCGTCTGCTCGCCGACGTGCGCACCGACGGACGCATCAGCGTCGACGGCCGCGGCTTGCTGCTCGCCGGCGGCAACGGCATCGGTACGAACGGCGCGCAAAGCGTGCGCGCCATGCTCTTCTGCGGTACGACAGCGTTCACGTCGGATCTCGTGCCGCTCGAAGCGAGCGGCGATTTCCGGATCGACGGCCTGCTGAACGCGGTGCCGCCCGAGCCCTGCGACACGCCGACGCTGCTCATCGTGAACGCCGGCGGCCGCTGGTTCGCCGCCGGCATTCCGAAGCAGTAGCTCAGCCGCCGCCGCCCCCGCCGCCGCCCGGCGGGATGTCGTTCACGCACTCGCGCTGCTCCTTGGAGTGCTTGTCGAGCCCGAGGCCGATCTCCCGCGCCTTGCCGTGCAGCTCGAGGATGTCCATGCCGGCGCCGATGCGGTCGACCGTGATGATGTAGCCGCGATCGTCCACTTCCACGTTATTCGTCATGTAGAAGCCCGGGGGAGTGACGTTCGGACTCGTCTCGCCGACATAGAAGCCGACTTCCACCGGTTCCTGCGGCTCGCGGATGTCCCAGGCGCGCACGCCGCCAGCGAAATAAGCGAGAAACGTCAGGCGCCCGTAGTACGGGTTGTGGAAGTTCTCCTCGACCGAGTGCGTGCCGAAGCGGGCACCGCGGGTGCAGTAGTTGCCCCGCGGGTACTTCTCGCCGGAGCGCGGATCGACCGACATCGTCGCGAGGTTCCACATCTTGCTCTCGGTCGTCGCGTCCACGGTGAATCCCCAGTGAGGCGCCTCGTTGCAGCGGTTGGCCGTCGCCTCGGAGGTCACCACAATGATGTCGCGCTTGGTGAATTGCTTATAGCAACCGTAGCCCTTCGGCTGCAGATTGAACACGGGCATCGTCGTGTGGCCGCCCTGGTCGGGCGACATGTCCAGCCGGCCGACCACCGGCGTCGTGTTGTCGGTGTCCGGCGTATGCAGCAGCTTGTCGCGATCGAGGATCTGGATCACGCCGTCGCTCCCCACGCCCCAGGCAGCGTAAACGCGGTTCTTGCCCGGGAATGCGTCCTCGGCGCTGATCGCGCCGTGCAGCGAAGTCGCGCCGCTGCCCCCCGGCTCGCCGCCCGGTAGCGTGAAGGTACGAATGT
>DASQYN010000627.1:0-5234 GCA_035639215.1 Burkholderiales bacterium | reverse complement strand
CCGCGAAATGAGCGATCGCATGGCGCTCGAACGCTTCGAGCCGCTCGCGAAACTCCGGGTCCTCGCAGCCGATTAACGCGTCGAGAAGTGCGACGAATTCCTTATGGGTATCGTCCATCGGGACGTACCCGAGAAGATGCTCGTCGCTCCAGGGCATTACGCGCCGGCCTGTGCCCGGTAGTTGCCCGGGAACATGGCGCGCTTCGACTGCTCGTCCATCTCGGTCTTGAACGCGTGGCGGTCCTTGAGGGCCACCGCTTTCTGCGCGGCGGGGCGGGCGCTGATCTCGTCGACCAGGCGCTTCACGTTGGCGAACCTCGCCGCCTGCTCGCCCAGGATATTGGGCACCAGCCGCGCCCAGCCCCAAAGCGCCATGTCGACGATGGTGTAGGTGCCGCCGGCCATGTACTTGTTCTTCGCCAGGTGCGCTTCGACGATGCCCCAGTGGCGCATCGCCTCGAACTCGTAGCGGTTGAGCGCGTAGGCGATCTTCTCCGGCGCGTAGTTCTTGAAGTGCACGTACTGTCCGGTGAATGGCCCGATGCCCGAGGCGACGAACATCAGCCACGACAGCATCGGCCCTCGCTCCTGCGCCTTCTTCGGCAGGAACTTGCCGGTCTTCTCGGCGAGATAGAGCACGATGGCGTTGCTGTCGAACATCGTCACGTCGCCATCGACGATCGAGGGCACCTTGGCGTTCGGATTGATCGCCAGGTAGCGCGCGTCGTGTTGCTCGCCCTTCCGGGTGTCCACCGGTATCGGTTCGTAGGCGAGGCCCATCTCCTCCAGGCAGAGGGCCACCTTCATCGGGTTGGGGGCGGTGCTGTAGTAGAACTTGATCATCGTTATTCCTTGACGAGTTTTGATGCGGCAATGTCGGCAGGGAATTTTACGTTACGCCTCACGCGGTCCCCACGTCACACCAAAGTCAGCGCGCTCTACCACCTGCCCGGTGAAAGTCGCGGCGGTTTGCTGCGCTAACCAGACCGCGGCGGGGATGATCGCCTCGGGTTGCGCCATGGGAAGGTGCGCCGTACCGGGCCAGTCGCCATGGCGGTTCATCCAGGTGTCGACTCGCCCAGGACTTAGCACATTGACTGCAATCTGAGCGGAACGCACTTCTTCGGCCAGGTTCAGGAACATGCGTTCCAGCGCGGCCTTGCTCATCGAGTAGGCCACCCGCCCGGGACGGTAACCACGAGCCGCCCCTGACGTAATGCAAAAAATGGAGCCGGAGCCCCGCGCGACCATGCCGGGCAGGGCGAATTTGCACAATAGGAGCGGAGCCCGGACGTTGACTGCCAGACAAAGATCGAGGACGTCGATGTCCATATCGACGACAGGCGATTCACAGTCGACCCCAGCGTTGTTCACCAAAACATCGATGCGCCCGAAACGGGCGAGGGTCGCGTCCACCAGGCGGCGGATATCGTCCGGCTGCGTCACGTCACACTTGATGCCTACGGCGCTGCCGCCCTGCGCCTGAATCATTCTGGCCGTGTCGTGAATGGTGCCTGCGGCATATCTGGCGAACTCCGTGCCAGCCGACGTATCAACCTCCGTCCGGGACGCCACTACCACCTTGGCCCCGTCCCCTGCGAGACCGAGGCATATCGCCCGCCCGATGCCGCGGCTACCGCCGGTGACAAGCGCCACTTTGTCGCGCAATGTCATCTGTTCAGGCGGCGCAGGGTCTATTTCGCGACGAGCTTGGCTGCCGCGATGCCCGCGAGACGGCCCATGTTGGTCGCGGTCATGAGGCCCGAGCCGGAGAGATAGCCCCAGTCGGCGGGGCCCGAGAGACCGCGTGCGGCGCCGCCGCCGGCGAAGAGGTTCGGGAACGGCTTGCCGTCTTTGCGGAGCACGCGCATCTCGGTGTTGATTTCCAGGCCGCCCTGGGTGTGCGTCAGGGCGCCCGCGATCTTCGACACGCAGTACGGCGGCTTGAGCACGGGCTTCTTGGTGAAGTCGCGGCCGAACTCGTCCTTCTTCTCGCCGCCCGCGGCGGCGGCGACTTCGGCGAAAGTCTGCGCGAGCACCTTTGCGTCGCAGCCGACGATGCGCGCGATCTCCTCGACGGAGTTGCAGCGCTTGACCGCGCCCGCCTCCTTCGCCTCGACGTGGCTCGCCTGCTGCATGGCGATGGCGTCGCAGCGCTCGTCCCAGATCGCCCACACCACCGATCCGGGCTGGCGATGGACCTTGAGCGCCTGCTCGGAGTAGCCGGCGTTCTCGTTCGAGAAGCGCTTGCCATGTGCATTGACGTGGAAGCCGCCCTCGGTCACGGTGGCCCAGTTGAGGTGCACGCCGTGTGGCGTGGCCATCGCGCCGTGGCCCTGGAAAGAGCCCATGTCCTTTAAGGACGCGCCGAGCTCTTCGCCCCAGCACACCGCGTCGCCCTGGTTGCCGACATGCCCTTCGTAGAACAGCTCGGCCGCCTCGGGGATGAATCGCTTCAGCATCTCCTTGCTGCCGCCGTAGCCGTTGCAGGCGAGGATCAGCGCGTCGCAGCCCATGTCCTCGGTCTTGCCGTCGGGGCGCGTGACGCGCACGCCGCGGATGCGGCCGTCGGCGTCGGCGTAGAGATCGGTGGCATGCGCCGAGGTGGCGAGCGGAATTTCCTCGCGTTCCACCGCCGCGAGCAGCGCCGCGTGCAGCTCCGCGCCGTCGAGCGACTTCGCGGCGTGCATGTGCGGCCGGCTGTGTCCGGGATACTGGAAGTTGAGGATGCAGGTGAGCGGCACCTTCTGCCGCTCGACCAGCCACTCGACGGTGTTCTTCGCCTCGTCGGCGATCACGCGGGCGACGGCGTGGTCGCACTCGCCGTGGCACTTCGCGAGGATGTCCTGGTAGAGGAGGTCCGGCGTGTCGTCGGCGAGTCCGGCCGCGCGCTGCAGCTTGGTGCCCGCGGCCGGAATCTGTCCGCTCGAGAGCGACGTGCTGCCGGAAGGCCTGGCGTCGCGCTCGACGATGAACGCCTCCGCACCGTGCTCCTTCGCCGCGAGCGCCGCAATGGTGCCGCAGGCGCCGGCGCCGATGACAAGGACTTGCGTGTGGGTCGGGAACTTCTTGCCTTCGGCCTTCAGTATTGCCATTGCTAGGACGCCATCAGGTTAGGCAGCCACGTGATCATCTGCGGGAAGATGACGTAGAGGACCAACGAAAGAAAATCGAGCGCGATGAAAGGCATCACGCCGGTGAATGCCTGCCCGAGGGTCACGGGCACGGGCGACGAGCTCTTCACCACGAAGACGTTGAGGCCCACCGGCGGGGTGAGCACGCCGATCTCGGCGAGCTTGACCGATACCACGCCGAGCCAGATCGGATCGAAGCCCTGCGACCTCATCACCGGGTACATGATGGGCAGCGTCATCACCATGATGGCGATCGGCTCGATGAAGCAGCCGAGGATGGTGAAAAGCACCACGTAGCCGATGAGGTAGGTGTACTTGCCGGTGCCGAAGGAGAGGAGTTCTTTGGAAATGATGTCCACCAGGCCGGAATAGGTGAGGAAGCGCGAGAACACCATGCCGCCGACGACGATGATGAAGATCACCGAAGTGGTGACTGCGGACTCCTTGAGCACTTCCGTCAGCGCGCCGAGCCCCAGCCGCCGCTTCCCGAGCGCGATCACGAACGCGCCGGCCGCGCCGACGGCGCCAGCATAGGTCGCCGGGAAATAGCCGCCGTAGATTCCACCCACCACGATGAAGAAGAGGATCAGAACGCCGGTCACGCCGTACAGCGAGCGGAAGCGGTCGGCCCAGTTGACGGTGATCTTGGCGAGCGGCGCGAGGTCCGGGCGCCAGCGCGCAAGGAGGTACACGCCGCCGCAATAGAGGAACGCCGTGACGATGCCGGGGACGATGCCGGCGATGAGGAGCTTGCCGATCGACTGCTCGGTGATCACGCCGTAGATCACCATCAGGATGCTCGGCGGAATGAGCGCCGCAAGCGTCCCCGCCGCGGCGATGCAGCCGGCGCTGAGGCGCACGTCGTAGCCGAAGCGCGTCATCTCCGGCATCGCCATCTTGGTGAACACGGCGGCGTTGACGATGGTGGACCCGGAAGCCGCGCCGAACGCCGCCGACGACATGACCGTCGCCATGGCAAGACCGCCGCGCAGGTTGCCGAGCCAGAGGTACGCCGTGCGGAAGAGTTCCGTCACGATGCCCGCCTGCGTGGCGAACGACCCCATCAGGATGAAGAGCGGTATCACCGCCAGCGCGAAATTGTTGGTCGTGCTGAACGGGATCGCGGCCAGCTGAGCGATCGCCGCATCGGGTCCCACGGAGAGGTAGATGCCGATGAATCCGGCGAGGCCGAGCGCGACGCCGATGTGCACGCCGAAGGCGAGCCAGAGAATAAGCAGGCCCACGACGATGAAACCCGCGACGTCGGGCGCGAGCACCACCTCAGCTCGCCTTCGCGGTGTCGGCCGCCGGGCCGTGTTGCGGCGGCCCTTCGCCGCGCCGCATGCGCCCGAAGTCCGTGATGACGTCCAGGGCGAGCTGCACGACCAGAAGCACGGCACCCGCGCTCAGAAGCAGACGCGCCGGGTAGAGCGGGAACCGGATCGTGCCCATCGTGGACTCGTCGATCTGCCAGCTGTAGGCGAGCTCGCCGAAGCTGTACCAGGCGAGGAGGCAGAAGAAGACGAGCGCGACGAGGTGCGTAACGAAATCCAGGAACGACTGCACGCGCGGGCCGAACAGCCCGTACAGGATCTCGACGCGGATATGGCTGCGCTTCTCCTGGGTAAAGGCGAGCGCGCCGAAGACGATGAGCACCATGGTGCTCTCGGTGAACTCCAGCGTCCCCGGCACCGGCCAGTCCAAGAAATTGGTGCCGATCACGTCGGCGACGCAGATCGCCATGGACGCCAGCATCCCGAGGGAGCCGAGCAGCACCATGAAGACCGCCAGGCGCCGCACGATCTCGCTAAGCCAGCGCATGCGGCGCCCTCTCGAGCTTTACTGCGGCTCGGCCAGCAGCTGTCTCCAGCGCGCCGCGACTTTCTTGGGCGTAGCCGCGTCATGGGTCGCCGCGGCGGTGTCCTTCTCCCACTGGGCGAGGAAATCGGGCGCGGTTGCCCGCCACTTCTTCAGCTCCTCCGCCGGGAACGGTGTGAACGTGCCGCCCTGCGACTTCATGGTCGCCACCGCCTTCGCCTCGTAGTCGCCGACCCAGGCGAGATAGTCCGCCGCCGTCTTCTCCGCTTGATCCATGAAGAC
>DASQYN010000626.1:0-4724 GCA_035639215.1 Burkholderiales bacterium | reverse complement strand
CTCGTCGATCGGCGCGCTGAACGGCTGGACGCTCACCATGGGACAGGTGCCGATGGCCGCGGCGCGCGACGGCCTCTTCCCGCGCGTCTTCGGCCGGATGTCGCGCCGCGGCGTGCCGGCGATGGCGATCTTCATCTCCGGCGCGCTCGCCACCGCGCTGCTGCTGCTCGCCGCCGCGGGCGCGAAGAACGCGCAGGCGTTCTACAGCCAGGTGGTCAACCTGGCGACCATGGCCGCGGTCGTGCCCTATGCGTTCTGCGCCCTCGCCATCGGCCTCGTCTCCGCGCGCGGCGGGCAGCGGCCCGGCGCGGTCGAGTGGATCGCTTTCGTGTTCTCGCTCTTCACGATCTACGGCTGCGGCCCCGAAGCGGTGCTCTACGGCCTGATCCTGCTCCTCGCCGGCATCCCGATCTACGTCGGCCTGCGCTGGCGCCGAACGCCCACTTCCGAAGGAGGCTCGTGATGCTGGTCCTGGTTGCCCTCGGCGGCAACGCGCTGCTGCGCAGGGGTGAACCCATGACGGCGGACAACATGCGGCGCAACGTGCGCATCGCCGCGGAGGCGCTCGCCCCGGTGGCGCGCAAGCACAAGCTGGTCGTCGGCCACGGCAACGGGCCGCAGGTCGGCCTGCTCGCGCTCGAGGCCGCCGCCTACGAGGCCGCCGAGGACTTCCCGCTCGACGTGATGGGCGCGGAGACCGAGGGCTCGATCGGCTACATGATCGAGCAGGAGCTCGGCAACCTGCTGCCCTTCGCGCGGCCGTTCGCGACGCTGCTCACGATGGTCGAGGTCGATCCGAAGGACAAGGCGTTCGCCAACCCGACCAAGTTCATCGGCCCGGTGTACGACAAGGCGGAAGCCGACCGCATCGCCGCGGAAAAGCAATGGGCCTTCAGGCAGGACGGCGACAAGTGGCGGCGCGTCGTGCCCTCCCCCGAGCCGAAGCGCATCTTCGAGGTGCGGCCGATGAAATGGCTGCTCGCGCACAACACCATCGTCATCGCCGCCGGCGGCGGCGGCATCCCGACCATGTATGCGTCCGACGCGAAGCGCAAGCTGGTCGGCGTCGAGTGCGTGATCGACAAGGACCTCGCCTCCGAGCTCCTCGCGCGTACGCTGCGCGTCGATCTCTTCGTCATGCTCACCGATGCCGACGCGGTGTACCTCGACTGGGGGAAGCCCACGCAAAAAGCGATCCGCCGCGCTTCCCCCGCCGCGCTCGCGAAGATGAGCTTCGCCGCGGGCTCGATGGGGCCGAAGGTCGACGCCGCGTGCCGGTTCGCGAAGGCCACCGGCAAGACCGCTGCGATCGGCGCGCTGGCCGATCTCTCCGCCATCCTCGCCGGCACGGCCGGCACCACCGTCTCTAACAAGGTCCGCAAGATGGAGCTCGTATGAAAGCCCGCCTGCTCGCCGCGCTGCTGGCCGCGGCGCTCGCCTTCCCCGCCGCCGCGCAGACGCTGGAAAAGATCCGCAAGAGCGGCGTCGTCACCCTCGGCTACATCGACGGCGCCGCGCCTTTCTCCTACGCCGACGCCAACGGCGATCCGCAAGGCTACTCGGTGGATCTCTGCCGCGCGGTCGCCGAAAGCCTCGCCGAGCAGCTCGGCCGCAAGGGCCTGAAGAGTCGCTGGGTCAAGCTCACCGTGCAGAACCGCATCGACGCGGTGCGGCGCAAGCAGGTCGATCTGGAATGCAGTACCACGACCTGGACCCTCGGGCGGCAGAAGCTCGTCGACTTCAGCCTCGTCACCTTCCTCGACGGCGGCAGCATCCTGACCAAGCTCGGCGAGGACGCGCCGCGCAGCCTCGCCGACTTCGGCGGCAAGCGCATCGCGGTGATCCGCGGCACGACGACGGAGAAGGCGCTGCGCGAGGCGCTGGCGCGCAAGCTGGTGCTCGCCGAGCTGGCGCTGGTGAACACGCGCGACGAGGGCCTCGAGCTCTTGCGCCAGGGACAGGTCGCCGGATTCGCCTCCGACCGCACCACGCTGATCGGCGTGGTGGCGAAGAACGCCGCGGGCGACGCCTTCCGCCTGGTCGACGAGGACTTCTCGGTCGAGCAGTACGCGCTGATGCTGCCGCGCGGCGACGCCGATTTCCGCCTGGCGGTGAACCGGGCGCTCGCGCGCCTGTACCGCACGCGCGAGATCGAGCCGATCTACCAGCGCTGGCTCGGGCCGCTCGGCCCGCCGAGCCTGCTGCTCTCGGCGACCTACTTCATCCAGAGCCTTTCGGAGTAGACGTGCCATTGGTTTGCAGGACCCTCCCCGCCTGGATGCTTTGTCTGGTAGGAACCGCAATGGCTCAAGGCACGGCGCCGCTCGACCTTCGCCTGCCCAAGGCGACCGAAGGCATGGTGGTCTCGGTGCGCGAAGTGCACGTCGGCGCGGAGAGCGCGGCGCCGCGCGTCGCGCCCCCGGTCGGCTCGCCCTCGGGCCTCGAGCAGGCGCCACCCGTCGGCGCGGTGATGTACCTCCCCTTCGGCGGACCGTCGAGCGAAAAATCCTGGCGCGCCGGATCCGCCGGCACGCCCGAAATGCAGGCGCGCTTCGCCGAGACGGCCTACGAGGTGGTCGTCGACATGGAAGACGGCGAACGGCGCACCTTCCGGCCACGCGAACCCGGGCGCTTCCGCGTCGGGCAGCGGGTGAGCCTGCGAACCGGAGAGCTCGAGCCGAAGACCGGTCCGTGAGCCTGCGCCGTTTTGCCTGGATCGTTTCTTCCGCCCTCTTCGCGGCAAGCGCGATCGCCCAGGAGCTCGAGCCGCGCGCCTACTCGAACGCGCCGGTCGGCACATCTTTCGCGATCGCCTCGTATACGCGCCTGAGCGGCGACGTGCTGCCCGATCCGTCGCTGCCGGTGAAGAACGTCGACGCCACCATCGACGGCTTGGCGCTCGGCTACGCGCATTTTTTTGCGCTGCTCGGCCGCTCGGCGAATTTCAGCGCCGCGCTGCCCTATGTCAGCGGCGACCTGAAGGGCGACGTGGTCGACTCGCCCACCGAGGTGCACCGCGCCGGCATCGGCGATCTGCGCCTGCGCGGCGCAATCAATCTCTTCGGCCTCGCGGCGATGACCCCTGCCGAGTTCGTCCGGCAGCCGGACCGGCTCTCGGGCGGCGCGAGCCTCAGCGTCATCGCCCCGACCGGCCAGTACGACGACACGCGCTTCGTCAATATCGGCACCAATCGCTGGGCGGCCAAGCCAGAGCTCGGGCTCTCCTATCCGATCGGCAAATGGTTCACCGAGGCCTCGGCCGGCGTCTGGGTCTTCGGCGACAACGACGACTTCCGCGGCGGCCACACCCGCAGCCAGGATCCGCTGCAGGTTTACCAGATCCACGCCGGCTACAACTTCCGTCCCGGCTTCTGGCTCGCGGCCGACTACGGCCGCTACATCGGCGGGCGCACTTCCGTCGACGGCGTCGCGAACGACGACGCGCAGAAGAACTCGCGCATCGGCCTCGTGCTCTCCCTGCCCGTCGCTCCCGGCTGGTCGACCAAGCTCGGCTGGTCGAAAGGCACGGTGGTGCGCGCCGGCGGCGACTACAAGATCTTTTCCCTCGCGCTGCAGTACCGCTGGTTCGACTGAGCGAAGGCAAATTCGTCGTCCCCGCGAAGGCGGGGACCCAGTTTTTTCGGTCGTTTAGCGAATTAGAACGCCTGCGCAGAGAGGTCCTTCCACTCCGGGTTCATCTCCTCGATAAGCCTGATCTTCCACGCGCGGTTCCATTTCTTGAGTCTCTTCTCCCTTTGAATCGCCTCGTACATTTCGTCGTGCACCTCGAAGTACACGAGCGTGTCTACACCGTACTGCTTCGTGAATCCGTCTACGCAGCCACTACGATGCGCCTCGATGCGCGCGGCGAGATTGCTGGTTACGCCGACATACAGGGTTCCATACGGCTCGTTGGCGAGGATGTAGACCACCGCTTGCTTCACTCGGCGAGTAACGCGCTGGCATGGCGTGCGTTGACTCCAACGCAAACGGGGTCCCCGCCTTCGCGGGGACGACGTTTCCCTCTCATGGGTCCCCGCCTTCGCGGGGACGACGTCTCAGAGCTTTCCTAGCGCCGCGGCGGCGGCGTGCTCGGCGCGAGGTGCCCCGGCAGGCTGAGCGTGCGACCGAGGATGCCGGTGAGCTCGGAGGTGATCGCGCCCGGACCGAGCGGCACGACCAGCGGGTCGCGGATATCGCCGCTCACGGCGACCGGCAGGCTGGTGAAGGTGCCGCCGATCACGTAGCCGAGGATCGGCAGCTTGCGGATCGTCTCGGTGAGCAGCGCGAGCGGCGCCACCAGGACCGTGAGGCGGCTCTGGTAATCCGTGAGCGAGATCCAGCCGTTCGCGCCGAGCCCCACCGCGTTGCTGTAGAACACGCCTTCGTCGAGCATGAAGTAGCCGCCGTCGAGATGCCCCTTGGCGGAAAGCTGCCGATAGGGGAAACCCTCTGCCGTCAGCTTCGGTCCGCCCTGCTCGGCGAGCGCGACGATGTTCTTCATGGAGAGGATATTGCCGAGCAGGGGGAACTTCATGACCTGGCCGTTGCGCAGGTCCGCGCCCACCGTGCCTTTCAGGTTCTTCACCAGGTCGGCGAGCTGGCCTTCGCTGCTCAGCCCCGCATTGAGGTCGAGCGTGCCGGTGAGGAGCACCTTGTCCGCAGACAGGCATTTCGCCGTTTGCTCGAAGGGTAGCTTCTTCGCGGAGATCTTCGCCGAGGCG
>DASQYN010000625.1:0-2176 GCA_035639215.1 Burkholderiales bacterium | reverse complement strand
CCGATCTGTGGCAGGTTATCTTCTCGCCGGCATCGTCATCGGCCCCTGGGGCCTCAAGCTGGTCGGTGAGCCCCAGGCGATCCGCGCTCTCGCCGAGCTCGGCGTGGTGATGCTTCTTTTCGTGATCGGCCTGGAGCTCGAGCCGCAGCGGCTCTGGAGCATGCGCGCGAAGCTGGTCGGCCTCGGGCTCGCCCAGGTGCTGGGCACCATCGCCGCGATCGTCCTGATCGCGCTCGCCTCCGGGGCCAGCCTGCGCGCCGCCTTCATCGCCGGCATGGCGCTCTCGCTTTCCTCGACCGCGCTTGCGCTGCAGCCGCTCAATGAGCGCGGCGCCCTTGGCACTCAGGGCGGGCAGGCGACGTTCGCCGTCCTGCTCTTCCAGGACATGGCGGTGATCCCCATGCTTGCCGCGCTTCCGGTGCTCAGCACGCGGGGCGGCTGGTCGGGCTTCTCCTGGCAGGGTGCCGGGTTCGCGCTGGCGGCGGTGGTCGGCACCCTGGTGCTCGGCCATTTCATCGCCCGGCCGATCTTCCGCCACATCGCGCGCACTCGGCTGCGCGAGATCTTCACCGCCTTCGCGCTGCTCCTGGTGCTCGGCATAGCATTGCTTTTCGAGGCGGCCGGTTTGTCCATGGCGCTCGGCGCGTTCCTCGCGGGAGTGCTCCTCGCGGAGTCGGAATACCGCCACGAGATCGAAGCCGCGATCGAGCCCTTCAAGGGGCTGCTTCTTGGGCTCTTTTTCATCGCCGTCGGCATGAGCGTCGACTTCTCCGTGCTGCGCACCCGCCCGTGGCTGGTCGCCTCGCTCATCGTCGGGCTGTTCGCGCTGAAGGGCGCGGTGCTATGGCTGATCGCGAGCCGCGCGCGCCTGCCGCGCTCGCAGCGGCCGCTTTTCATCCTGCTGCTCGCGCAGGGCGGCGAATTCGCCTTCGTACTGCTCGGCCTCGCGGCGGCGGACGGCGCGATTGCCTACCAGAGCGCACAGGCGATGACGCTCGCCGTGGCGCTCTCCATGCTCGCCACGCCGTTCCTGCTCGTTCTGCACGACCGGGTGATCGCGCCGCGTTTCGCCGATCCGCAGGCTGCCCGCCCGGCCGACGTGCCGGAGCCGGCGCGGGTGATCATCGCCGGCCTTGGGCGCGTCGGCCAGGTCGTGGCGCGCATCCTGAGCGCCAGCGGCTACGCGCCCACGGTGCTCGACGACAAGCCCGATCACGTCGAAGCCTCGCGCAAGTTCGGCTTCCGCGTGTTCTACGGCGACGCGACGCGCCTCGATCTGCTGCACGCCGCGGGCGCGGCAAGCGCCGACCTGCTCATTATCACCCTCGACGACCCGGATGCGGCGACGCGCCTCGCACGCGCCGCGCGCAAGCATTTCCCGCGCCTTCGCGTCGTCGCGCGAGCGCGCGACATGCGCCACATGTTCGAGCTGCGCGACCTTGGCGTCGAGCTGCTCGAGCGCGAGACCTGGCCCTCGGCGCTCAGGCTCGGCGAGCTTGCCCTCGCGGCGGTGAGCGGCGACCGCGAGCGCGCGCGCCGCGCGGCCGAGCTCTTCGCGGAGCACGACCTGGAGGTGCAGGCGAAGCTCTACGCCGTGCACAAGGGGGCGCCCGACGCGCACGTCACGGTGTCGAACGAGCTGCGCGACCAGCTCTCGCGTACGCTCGCCGCCGACGAGGCGCGCAAAGTTTAGAATTCAGCCATGAGCGCACCCGCGAAGGACGCGTCCGGCAAGCCGGCCCCGGCAGCCGATACCTACTATCAGCTCGCCGAGAAGATCTTCGTCGGCCTTGCCGCGCGCGTCTACGGCACGCTCGCCGGCACTGACCAGCGAAAGCCCGATCCCAAGGCCCTCGCCGCGTTCAGCTTCAAGCTCGCCGAGGCGTTCGAGCAGGCCTACAAGGAAACGCCGCGCATGAAGGAAGCGCTGGAGGCGGCGAACAAGGCGTCGGTCAAGCTCGACGAGGTCGATTTGTCGAACGTTTTCCAGAGCGCAAAAGAACCCTGAAGTTGAGCCTCGTCCATTGAACTTCGTTCTCGTTCACGGGGCGTGGGGGGGAAGCTGGATGTGGTCTCGCCTCGCGCACGAGCTACGGGCCCGCGGGCACGAAGTGTTCACGCCTTCGCTCACTGGCGTGGGCGAGCGCAGCCATCTCGCCTCGGCCGCCGTGAATCT
>DASQYN010000624.1:0-8358 GCA_035639215.1 Burkholderiales bacterium | reverse complement strand
GACCCGGCGATCGATCCGAACGGGCGAAAGCCCGGCTGGTGCTACCTTGGCGAGCCGCGAGTCGCCAACGCGGCGCCGGCGGGCCTTGCCCGCTACAGCTCGCTGCGCTCCTGGCTCTCGCAATGGTCCTACGACAGGTCGAACGCGAAGGGGCCGGTGAACGCCGCGCGCATCCGGTCGACGCCGGTGCTGCAGGTCGTCAACGGCGCCGACGACGCCGTGCCGGCGACCCACAATCCGGCGATCCGCGACGCGCTTGCGACCGCCGACAAGGAGTATGTGGAAATCGAAGGCGCGACGCACTACTACGTCGGGCAGCCGGCGCAGCTGCGCAAGTGCCTGGAAACCGTGGCGGACTGGAGCCGGCGAAAAATCGGCTAGCGCCGGCGCATGCCGCCGGCGGCAAAGCCGCCGTGAAAGCCGCCGCGATGGACCGGCGGCAACGCAATCGGATGCATGGGCCGGACAGGGCGGCGGATCGGATGAGCGTAACGCCCCGGGTACGCGATGTAGGAGTAACCGTAGGACGGGTAATAGTAATAAGGCGCCGCGTAACCGTAGTAATAGGAGTAATCGGGCTCCGGCGGCGGCTCGTAGTACTGCGGCGGCGGGTACTGGGCCGGCGGGTACTGCGCCGACGCTTGCTGCTGCGCCGCGACCTGCCGCTCGAGCATCGCGATGCGCTCGAGGAGGGCCGCGTCGACTGGGGCCGCCGGCGCCGCCGGCTCGTCGTCGATCACCACCTTGACGTCTTTCGCCGGCTGCGCGCCGTCGGGCGGGCGATTCGAGTAATGGGTGCGCCCGGTCTCGTCGGTCCACTTGTAGATCGCCCCGGCGGCCGGTGCGGAAAGCACTGCCAGCGCGACGAGGAGCAGCGAGGCTCGAGTCATGGCACTGCCTATCCTACGCCGCTCGCGGGCAGGGCGATTGATTCCCCGCAAGGTTGGGCGGACAATCGTCGCGTCGGTTCGCAGCGCCAACCTGGGGAGGTGTGGTATGCGCAAGGCTCTTGCCTTTCTGCTCGCGACAGCACCGGCGGTCCTCGCCGGCTCCGTTCTGGCCCAAAACCTGGAAGCGCTGAAGAACGATCACCGCAGCGCCGGCGACGTTCTCACCTACGGCATGGGCTACAACAACCAGCGCTACAGCGCGCTCAAGGCGATCAACGCGGGCAACGTGCGCGAGTTGGTGCCGGTCTGGAACTACAGCCTGAACAATCCGCAGGGCCAGGAGTCGCAGCCGATTGTCTACGAGGGCGTCATGTACGTCACGACGCACACAAGCACGGTGGCGATCAACGCGCTGACCGGCAGGCAGATCTGGAAGCAGGACATCGAGTACGCGCCGGACGTTTTCAAGATGGCGTGCTGCGGCCTCCTGAACCGCGGCGCCGCGCTTTATGAGGGCAAGCTCTTCCGCACGACGCTCGATTCGCACGTCATCGCCTATGACGCGAAGACCGGCAAGCAGCTCTGGAAGTCGCAGGCCGCCGACTACAAGCTCGGCCACGCCATGACCGGCGCGCCGCTTATCGCGAACGGCGTGCTGATGACCGGCATCGCCGGCGGCGAGTACGGCACGCGCGGCTTCATCGACGGCTGGGATCCCGACACCGGCAAGCGCCTGTGGCGCACCTTCACCACGGCGACGCGCGACGGCGACCAGAAAGGCGCGGACAGCTGGCCGGGCGACACGGCACAGAAGGGCGGGGCGCCGACCTGGCTCACCGGCAGCTACGACCCGGACCTCGACCTCGTCTACTGGGGCACCGGCAACGGCGGCCCGTGGAACGCCGAGGTGAGGAAGGGCGACAATCTCTACATCTGCTCGGTGCTGGCGATCCGGCCGAAGACCGGCGAGCTGGTCTGGTACTACCAGTTCTCGCCGAACGATCCGTACGACTACGACTCGACCGATCCCGGCATCCTCGCCGACGTGAAGATCGGCGGGAAGAGCCGCAAGGTGCTGATGCAGGCGAACCGCAACGGCTTCTTCTACGTGCTCGACCGTACCAACGGCCAGCTGCTCGCGGCGAACGCGTACGTGAAGGTGAACTGGGCCGACCGCGTCGACATGAAGACCGGCCGCCCGGTGGAGTCCGAGGCGACGCAGAAGATGCGGGCCGGCGAAGACGTGCAGATCTGGCCGTCGATCCTCGGCGGCAAGAACTGGAACCCGGCGTCCTGGAACCCGGCGACCGGGCTCTACTACGCCAACACGTTCAACATGAGCTGGCCCTACAAGATAGCCAAGCCGGAGTACAAGCAGGGCGAGTGGTACCTCGGCATCGACTTCCGCGGCGTCACCATGCCGAAGGACGAGCCGACCGGCTATCTCAAGGCGATCGACCCGATGACCGGCAAGGCGAAATGGCAGTACGCGTGGCCGGGCGTGCCGAGCATGGCGGGGACGCTCTCCACCGCGGGCGGCCTGCTCTTCACGGGCGCGGCCACCGGCGAGTTCATGGCGTTCGACGCGAAGACCGGCAAGCCGCTCTGGCAGTTCCAGACCGGCTCCGGAATCGTCGGGCTGCCGGTGACCTGGGAATACAAAGGCAAGCAGTACGTCTCGGTGGTCTCCGGGTCGGGCGGTGTCTGGGCGCTGCTCGGCGATCCGCGCTACGCCGCGACGCCGGCCGGCGGCTCGGTGTGGACGTTCGCGCTGCATAAGTGACATGGCGTAAGAGCTTCATCACCCTCGCAATGGCCCTCGCGGCCATTGCGGTGTTCGGCCAGGAACCGTCGCAGTTCGAGCGCGGCAGGCTGCAGTTCGCGCGCACCTGCGCGCAGTGCCATGGGCACGAGATGGTGAACTCCGGCGTCACGGTCTACGACCTGCGCAAGTTCCCGCTCGACCAGGAGGAGCGCTTCTTCCACTCGGTGCGCAAGGGCAAGGGCAACATGCCCTCGTGGCAAAACTCGCTCAGCGACGAGCAGATCCATGCCCTCTGGACCTACGTGCGCAACCGCGGGCACGAACCGACCGTGCTCAAGCTATGCGTTGCCAAGGACGACACGCCGCTTTCGCGGCTCGACGTGGAGCTCGGCGGGGCGATAGCGCGTGACATGGGCCGCCCTTTCGAAGTCGTGTACTTCGAGTCGGAGTACGAGGCCGACAAGAATCTGGCGCTGGAGGTCAACGCGCTCCTTTCCTCCGAGGTGTGCGAGCTCGTGAGCGGCTTCCCGCTCTTCGCCTCCGACCTCGGCGCCCCGGCGCGCGCCACGGCGCGCACGCCCGGCTATCCGGGCGCGAAGCCGCCGCGGCTGCGTCCCTTCGTCCCCCTGCGGGCGCTCGGCGCGAGCAAGCCCTATTACGCGATGGCGATGGGCGTCGTCACGCATGATCCGAATCTCTCGGTGGAGACCCTGGCCGATTTGCAGAAAGTGAAGATCGGCGCCGTGAGCGGCACGCTGGCGGGCTCGGCGCTCATGCTCTACCGCAACGGCCTGCTCCAACCCTCGATCGTCAGCCTCACCCAGCACGAAAGCGCGCTGGACGCGCTCGCCGCGGGGCGGGCCGATGCGACGCTCGTCTCTTTGGGAAGCTTCGACGCCTATCGGCGGACCCATCCGGAGGCGAAGCTCTTCCGCACTCGGTACGTGCATCCGCTGCGCATCAATGTCGGCTTCGTCGCGCCCGAGGACGCGCCGGCGCTCGCCGCGGCGAGCCGGGTGGTCGAGCGCGCGCTGGCCGACGGCCGGCTGGCGAAGTGGGCCGAGCAGAGCGGCGTGACCTGGATCGCGCCGCAGCCGCCCGACATCAACCCGCCGTTCAATCTGTTCAGCCTGCGCAGCGATTGACCTTCCGGCGGGAAGCCGCTAGGCTTGCCCCAGCAATGGTTGCCGAGGCAAATAAGCGGCGCGCCGAGGCGCCGATCTACTCCCCCGGGACGTTCCGCAGCCGCGACTCGGTCGGCGCGCTGATCGGCTTCGTGCGCAAGGCGCTGGTCGAGGCCTTCGACCGCGAGCTGGCGCCGCTCGGCCTGAACACCGCGCAGGCGCTGGTGCTGATCTTCCTCGTCGACGAGCGTGCCGGCACCGCCGCCGAGGTGTGCAAGCAGCTCTCGCACGATCCGGGCGCGATGACGCGCCTCATCGACAAGCTGGAGACGATGGACCTCGTGCGCCGCGTGCGCGGCCGGGAAGACCGCCGCAGCGCGCGCCTGGAAATCACCCGGCGCGGGCGGGAGAGGCACGCCGAGGTGACGCGCGCGCAAATCGATCTCCTCAACCGCGCGCTGCGCGGCTTCTCGAGCGCCGAGGCGCGCAGCCTCGAAGCGCTGCTCAAGCGCGTGCTCGACAACGCGAGCGCCGCATGAAGCGGCTCGTTCTTCCCGCGCTCGCCGCGCTCGCCGCCGGCTGCGCCAACCCGGGCGGCATCACGCATCGCAGCGAGATGACGGCGCCGGCCTCTCTTCACACCGAAAAGACCTGGGCCAGCGAAGCACCCGCTGCCGAGTGGCCAAAGCTCGACTGGTGGAAGCGCTTCGGCGATGCGCAGCTCGACGCGCTGATCGAGGAAGCGCTCGCCGGCAGCCCGAGCGCGCGGCTCGCGCAGGCGCGCGTCGACCAGGCGGTCGCCGCGGCGCAGATTGCCGGCGCTCCGCTCGGCCTCAAGGCCGGCGCCGACGCCACGGTGACGCGCCAGCGCTTCTCCGAGAACTACATCTTTCCGCCGCCGATCGGCGGCGCGAGCTATCTCACCACGCAGCTCACCGCGAGCGCCGCCTACGAGCTCGACGTCTGGGGGAAGAACCGCGCGGCCTACGAGGCGGCGCTCGGCCGGGGCCGGGCGGCGGAAGCCGACGCCTTCACGGCGCGGCTCGCGCTCTCCTCGGCCGTGGCGGCGACCTACGTGCAGCTCGCGCGCGCCTTCGAGCAGCGCGACCTCGCCGAGCGCGAGCTGCACGACCGGGAGTCGCTGCAGAGCCTGACCAACGACCGGGTGCGCGCCGGGCTCGACTCGCGGCTGCAGCTGAAGCAGGTCGAGACCTCCATTCCGGCGGCGCGCGCGGCCCTGGCGCGGCGCGACGAGGACATCGCGCTCGCGCGCAACCAGCTCGCGGCGCTCCTCGGCAAGGGGCCCGATCGCGGCCTTTCGCTCGCGCGTCCGACGCTGCGCATGACGAGCGTCGCGCTGCCCTCGCGCGTGCCCGCCGACCTGCTCGGCCGCCGGCCCGACGTGGTGGCGAGCCGGCTGCGCGCGCAGGCGGCGGCGCGCGACATCGACTCGCAGAAGGCGCAGTTCTACCCGGACATCAACCTCTCGGCGCTGGTCGGCGTGCAGACGGTGACGCTCTCGAAGCTGCTCGACCCGGGCAGCCTGATCCCGCAGGCGGGCCTCGCCCTGAGCCTGCCGATCCTCGACGGCGGGCGGCTGCGCGGCGGGCTCGCCGCGCGCAACGCCGACTACGACGTGGCGGTCGAGCAGTACAACCAGACGCTTGCCGACGCGCTGCGCGAGGTGGTCGACCAGCTCACCTCGCTACATTCGGTCAACGTGCAGCGCGGCGAAGTGGACACGGCGCTCGCTTCCGCCGAGGACGCCTACGGCCTCGCCGTCACCCGCTACAAGGCCGGCATCGGCAGCCTGCTCGACGTGCTCGCCGCGGAGAGCGCGGTGCTCGAGCAGCGCACGCTGCGCGCCGACCTGCAGGCGCGCGAGCTCGCGCTTTCCATCAATCTCATCCGCGCCCTCGGCGGTGGCTTCGAAATGAAAGTGGCTTTGCAATGAAGCGACGCTTCTTGCTCCTGGCCGTGCTCGCCGTGTTCCTGCTCGGCGGCGGCGTGGCCGCGCTCTGGTATTTTCTGGTCGGCCAATACCACGAGACGACCGACGACGCGTATGTGGGCGGCAACCTGGTGCAGATCACGCCGCAGGTCGCCGGCACGGTGCTCGCGATCTACGCCGACGACACGGACTACGTGAAGAGCGGCCAGCCGCTGGTCGAGCTCGACAAGGCGGACGCGCAGGTGAGCCTCTCACAGGCGGAGGCGCAGCTCGCCAAGACGGTGCGCTCGGTGCGCAACCTGCGCGCCACCAGCACCGAGGGCGAGGCCAACGTGACGATGCGCCGCGCCGAGCTGCGCAAGGCACAGGCGGATCTCGCGCGCCGGCGCTCCATCGAGGCGAGCGGCGCGGTCTCAGGCGAGGAGCTGCAGCACGCGGTCGACGCGGTGAGCTCGGCGCGCGCGTCGCTCGCCGCCGCGGAGCAGAGCCTCGCCGCGCAGCGCGCCATGGTGGACCGCACCGACGTGCACGACCACCCCGACGTGAAGAACGCGGCGGCGCGGGTGCGCGAGGCGTTCCTGAACTATGCGCGCACCAAGCTGCCCGCGCCGATGTCCGGCTTCGTCGCCCGGCGCTCGGTGCAGGTCGGCCAGCGCGTCGCGCCCGGCAACGTGCTGATGACTGTGGTGCCGCTCGAGGAGGTCTGGGTCGACGCCAACTTCAAGGAGAACCAGCTCGCTCACCTCCGTCCCGGCCAGCCGGTGACGCTGGTCGCCGACGCCTACGGCTCATCGGTCGAGTTCCACGGCAAGGTCGCGGGCTTCAGCGCCGGCACCGGCAGCGCCTTCGCGCTGCTCCCGGCGCAGAACGCCTCGGGCAACTGGATCAAGGTCGTGCAGCGCGTGCCGGTGCGCATCGTGCTCGAGAAGAAGGAGCTCGCCGCGCATCCGCTGCAGATCGGCCTTTCCATGCGCGTCGACGTCGACACGCACGACCGCTCCGCCGGCCGGCTGCAGCGCGTCGCCCGGCCCGAGCCCGCTTACCAGACCGACGCCTTCGCCTCGGTCGAGCCGCAGGCCGACGAGCGGATCGAGCAGATCATCGCGGAGAACTCCACCGGTGTTCCCGTGATGACCGCGAAGCACGCGCATGGCGGCGCCAGCGCCGGCCGCTAGGCCGGCGGGTCCGCCGCCGCTCGAGGGCGGCGCGCGCGTCTTCGCCTCGCTCGCGGTGGCGCTCGCCACCTTCATGAACGTGCTCGACACGTCGATCGCCAACGTGTCGATCCCGGCGATCGCCGGCGACCTCGGCGTCTCGCCCAACCAGGGTACGTGGACGATCACGTCCTTCGCCGTGGCGAACGCGATCTCGGTGCCGCTCACCGGCTGGCTCACCGAGCGCTACGGCCAGGTGCGCCTGTTCCTCGCCACGACGGCGCTGTTCGTGCTCGCCTCGCTGCTCTGCGGGCTCGCGGTGTCGATGCCGATGCTCGTCTTCTTCCGCGTCGTGCAGGGCGCGGTCGCCGGGCCGATGATCCCGCTCTCGCAGACCTTGCTGCTCTCGACCTACCCACGCGAGAAGGCCGGCATCGCGCTCTCCACCTTCTCGCTCACCATCCTGGTCGCGCCGGTGGTCGGGCCGGTGCTCGGCGGCTGGATCACCGACAACTTCTCCTGGCCGTGGATCTTCTTCATCAACGTGCCGGTCGGGCTCGCCTCGCTCGCCATGACCTGGTCGATCTACCGAGAGCGCGAGACCGAGCGGGTCAAGCGCCCGATCGACGCCACCGGGCTCGTGCTGCTCGTGCTCTGGGTGGGGTCGCTGCAGCTCATGCTCGACAAGGGCAAGGACCTCGACTGGTTCGCCTCCCCCGAGATCATCGCGCTCGCCGTCACCGCGGCGCTCTCGTTCTGCCTCTTCCTGGTGTGGGAGCTGACCGATGAGCATCCGGTGGTGGATCTCTCGCTCTTCCGCGACCGCAACTTCTCCACCGGCACCGCGGCGATCTCGCTCGCTTACGCGGCGTACTTCGGCAGCATCGTGCTGCTGCCGCTCTGGCTGCAGCAGTATCTCGGCTACACCGCCACCGACGCCGGCCTGGTGCTCGCGCCGGTGGGCTTGCTGGCGATCACGCTTACGCCGCTTGTCGGGCGCTTCGGCCATCGCGTCGACACACGGCTCCTCGCCACCACGTCGCTGGTCATCTTCGCGCTGGTCGCCTGGATGCGCTCCCGCTTCAATACCCAGGTCGACCTCTGGACGCTGGTCGTGCCGACCATCCTGCAGGGCGCGGCGGTGTCGTGCTTCTTCATCCCGCTCGTCACGCTCGCGCTCGCCGGGATGCGGCAGGACCAGATCGCGGCGGCTTCGGGGCTGAACAACTTCCTGCGCATCACCGCCGGGGCCTTCGCCACCTCCATCGCCACGACGCTCTGGGAGGATCGCGCGGCGATGCACCACGCGCACATCGTCGAGCGGCTCGTGCGCGGCGATCCGGCGCTGCAATCGCTCGGCGCGCTCGGCATGCCGCAGCAATCGCAGTACGCGCTGCTCAACCAGCTCGTCAACCAGCAGGCCTTCACGCTCTCGGCGCTCGACCTCTTCTACGGCTCGGCGCTGCTGCTGGTC